>WRLS01000139.1 GCA_009776345.1 Oscillospiraceae bacterium
CCAACTTCGACCTTTCTTCTTTGCTCAACCAAACTTCCTTTGCAGCCATATGATTACCTCACTTTTTTTGTAAAGCATATCATATGTCTAATATATTGTCTAGTTTTAGTTGGCAAGGGGTAGTAGGGGCGGGGTCATCCCGCTCACGCCAAAACACCCGTCATCACTGCGATAAATCACAGTGATGCCACCCTCTTTAAAAAAGAGGGTAATGCTGAAACGAGATTTATTCTTGCCTGTGAAGAGCCGCAAAACAACCGTAGGATTTACCCTCTTTTTAAAGAGGGTGGCGCAAAGTCGAATTTATTCGGCTTTGTGACGGGTGTTTTGCCTTCGGCAGGTTGTAGGATTTAGGTTATAGGTTTTAGGTCAAAAAAGGAACCTTTTTATACCCGATAAAGTAGCTCCGTATACACCGGGATCGGCCAAATTTCTGCGGGCATGACCTCCTCCAGGCTGTCGCAGCATTGGCGCAGCTTTTCCATGGCGGGGCGGACGCTTTCGTGGAATGTCATGGCACGCGCTTTCAGCTCGGACTGCCCCGGCAGGCTTTCCAGCGCGTCCGACAGCGCGCCGGCCGCCTTGGCGGTCTCTTCGCTCAAACGGGTAAGCTCAAGTAAGTACGCGCGCATGGACGGTGCGGCCATCCCCGCTTTTGCCAGCTTGCAATACGCCTTCGCCGTATCCCCTGCCGCTTTTATTGACGCGGGATAGATTTGGCGGCGGGTCATTTGCAGCAGTGTTTCCGCTTCGATGCCGCGCACATTCGAGAAATTTTCCAGCATAACCTCATAACGGGCGTGGCATTCGCGCTGAGAGAATACATTATGGGCGGCGAAAAGCCCTGTATTTTTCGGGTGTATCAGTGCGGCGGCGGCGTCAACGGCGTTGTCGATCACGGGAAGGCCGCGCCTTTCCGCCTCTTTTCGCCACTGCTCCGAGTAATTGTTGCCGTTGTAGATAACCCGCGAGTGGCCTTCAAGTGTTTGCGCGATTATATGCGCGGTTTCGGCGGCCGGGTCCGCGCAGTTTTCCAGCCTGTCTGCGAAGCGGCTGAAGCTGTCCGCGACGGCGGTGTTCAGCACGGTGTTGAGCATTGCGATTGACTGTGACGAGCCGAGCATCCGAAACTCAAACTTATTGCCGGTAAACGCGAAGGGCGATGTGCGGTTGCGGTCGTTGTCGTCGCGCCTTAGTATTGGCAGCGCGTCCACGCCCATGTCGATGTGGCTGTGATTTTCAGCAGGGGCGCGCCCCCCTTTGGCGGCGGCATAAAGCAGGCCCGTGAGGCTCTCGCCCAAAAACACGGAGATAATCGGCGGGGGCGCCTCAAATCCGCCGAGGCGCGCGTCATTGCCTGGGGTTGCGGTGCAAAGGCGAAGCAGGTCCGCGTACTTGTCCGCCGCCTCGATCAAAGCGCACAGAGTCAGCAAAAAGAGATAGTTGTTTCCCGGATTATTTCCCGGGGAAAGGAAATTGATCCCCGTATCCGTCATGATGGAATAATTGTTGTGCTTGCCGGAGCCGTTTATGCCCTCAAACGGCTTTTCGTGGAGCAGGCAAGCCAGGCCGTGGCGCTTTGCGGTAACGCGCAAAACCTCCATGGTGAGCAGGTTATGGTCACAGGCGATGTTCGCGGCCTCGTAAATCGGGGCAAGCTCGTGCTGGGCGGGCGCGCTTTCATTGTGCTTTGTTTTGGAGGTGATGCCGAATTTCCACAGCTCCCTGTCAACCGCGCGCATGAAATCAGCCACGCGCAGACGGATCCTGCCGCAGTAGTGGTCGTCCAGCTCCTGGCCTTTAGGCGGCTTCGCGCCCTGCAATGTCCGCCCGCAAAGCTTTAGGTCAAGCCGTTTTTCATACAGCTCCCTATCGATCAGAAAATATTCCTGCTCCGCGCCTACAGCCGGGATTACGGCACAGCGGCTGTCGTAGCCAAGAACTTTCAAAATCCGCCTTGCCTGCGGGACAAGCGCCTGAGTAGAGCGCAGGAGCGGCGTTTTGGTGTCCAGCGCCTCACCTGTATAGGAGCAGAACGCCGTCGGGATAAACAGCGTACCGTCCCTTACAAACGCGGGGGAGGTGGGGTCCCAGGTTGTATAGCCGCGCGCCTCGAAAACATTTCTCAGCCCGCCGCTTGGGAAAGACGACGCGTCCGGCTCCCCCTGTATAAGCGCGGAGGAGGAGAATTCCATGACGGCCTTGCCGTTTTCGGTACCGCTTAAAAAAGCGTCGTGCTTGCTCGCCGTAAAATTGTTGAGCGGCTGGAACCAATGGCTGTAGTGCGTTGCCCCTTGGCTGACCGCCCAATCCTTCATTGCCGCCGCCACGATATCGGCAATTTCGGGGTCAAGCGGCGTCCCGAGCCTGCCGGTTTCCTTCAGGCTGCTGTAAACGCGCTCCGGCATATGGGAGCGCATTGCGGAGTCGTCAAAAACACGCGCACCGAAGATATCTGTGATTTGCATCGGGTTCATCCTTTCGGAATTAGAAATTAGGAAGGGGAGGAATTTGCCGTACCGCCCCTAACTATTTTCTAATTTCCGGCTGCTATCAGCCCTTGTATCCGCTCCGGCAAATCGTCCGGGCCGCAGGAAACCGTAAGGCATACATTAACACCGGCCCGCTTTGCCAGCAGCCCGAGCTTCTCCACGAAATCCGCGAGCCCCCGGGCATCTTTATCGTCCTTACCGCATAGGATCTTGAAGGTTGCGTCGCCGAAAACATCGGTTATATCATAATTGCCCGCCAGCAGCCCCGCGATAAACCCATAGTAGGCATCCGGTCCGGTCACACCGTATTCGTTGATATCAATAAGGCGGATGTTGTATTTAAGGTCAAACCTCAGCGAATCGCCTTTTTCGATGCACACTACATTGCCTTTTGAAACCTCGGCAGCGGCGCTCACCGCGCTGATAAGCCTTTTTGTCTTGCCGGAGCCCCTGCTGCCAACGATTAACTTTATCATTTTTAAAACTTCCCTTCAGAATTTTATACTACCGGGGGATTATACGTGTTATTGAAAAAGGATTATAACCCAAGCAAATCGGTATGGCTTCCCGTACCGGCAAGATAGAGTATCATGCCTTCCCGGCGCTTTTCGTACACAAGCAGCCAATCACCCGCCCCACCAACGTGACATTCGCGAAAACTTTTAAAACTGCCTTTCAACTGATGGTCTTTCCAATTTTGCGGTAATGGGATATCTTGCGCAAGCTGTTCAATGCCCCATCGCAGCAGCGACATATCCCGCCCTTGCTTCTTGGCGAGTTTACGCCCTTTTTTGAATTGGGAACTCTCAAAAGGCATGTATTTTTCAGTCGTCATCCTCATCATCCCAGTGCCTGAACATTTCCGCAGTGTTTTTGTACACCTTGGCTGTCCCGGTTTTAATAGCGGCATAATCTTCTTGCGCTGCCCGCAGGATATCCGTTTCAAATTCCTTGGTATAGCCGTTTTCGGTCAGTTGCATGGAAGACAGTTCAAATGGGATCTTTTGTTTTAAGCATATTTGATTAAGCATGAGGTTAAAAGCATCGCTGAAAGACAAGCCAATCGCGTCAAGGATTGGCTGTGCTTTTGCTATAATTTCCGGGTTTACCGGTATATGCATACTGTCGGAATGTATATTAGGCATTATATCACCCCATCGTGTGCGATTCTTTTGTATTGATAAAATCTTTTACGAATTCCGCATTGCTTTTTCCAGCTCCGCCTTCCTGGCTTCAAAGCCGGGTTTGCCGAGCAGCGCGAACATATTGTTTTTATACGCCTCCACGCCGGGCTGGTCGAATGGGTTTACGCCGAGCAGATACCCGCTTATAGCGCACGCCTTCTCGAAGAAATAGATAAGATGCCCAAGCTCGTATTCATTTATCTCCGGGATGTTTATGACAAGGTTGGGCGTGCCGCCTTCAATATGCGCAAGGGCCGTGCCCTGCATTGCCTTCTTATTTATCTCTGACATATTCTGCCCCGCCAAAAAATTCAAGCCGTCGAAGTTTGCGGGGTATTCCCGGATAAAGATATCCTTTTTGGGCTTTTCTATGTTCACCACGGTTTCAAACATCGTCCTGGAGCCGTCCTGCACGAATTGCCCGAGGGAATGAAGGTCCGTTGAGAATATCATGGAGGACGGGTACAGCCCTTTATGGTCCTTGCCCTCGCTTTCGCCGAAGAGCTGCTTGTACCATTCCGCCATCATCGTGAAGTCAGGTTCGTAGGAAACCAGCACTTCTATAGCTTTGCCTTTACTGCGCAGTAAATTGCGCGCGGCGGCATATTGGTATGCGCTGTTTTTTTCTATGCATGGCACGGAATAGGCATCACGGGCATCGGCAGCGCCGCGCATAAGCGCGCCTATATCACAGCCCGCCGCCGCGATTGGCAGAAGGCCGACAGGCGTAAGCACGGAAAACCGCCCGCCGATATCGTCCGGGATCACAAAGGTTTCATTCCCGTCCTGATCGGACAGCTCCTTCAGTGTGCCTTTCGCCTTGTCGGTTGTGCAGTAGATTCTGGATTTCATCCCTTCTTTGCCGTATCTCTTTTCCATCAAATCGCGCAGTACCCTAAAAGCCAGTGCGGGCTCTGTTGTCGTGCCGGATTTTGAGATGACATTCAGGCAGATATCCTTATCCTTGCAAATCTCGAGGATATCGCCGAGATAAGACGGGCTGAGGTTATTTCCCGCGAAATATATATCCGGGGTATCCTTTGGCAGGTGGTTGTAATTTTGCGACCGGAGCAGCTCAACCGCCGCCCGTGAACCCAAGTAGCTTCCGCCGATACCAACGACAATCAGCGCATCGCAATCCTGCTTTATCCTCTTTGCCGCGCTTTTAATACGGGCAAATTCTTCTTTATCGTAATTTACGGGCAAGTCCACCCAGCCGAGGAAATCGCTGCCGGGGCCGGTTTTTGCGTGGATCGCCTCATGCGCGGTTTTTACCTGCGGCCAGACAGCCGCCATCTCATGGGGGTTGACGGTACCCCCCGCATAGCTCATATCAAAAGAAACGGGCATTTGCAGCTCCCCTTTATTCTACACTGAAATTTTAGCGATTTATGTCGTAAATATATTTTACAGTATTTTTAGCAGTTTTTCAAGGGCTGATTTTTTTGATGACTCACGTCAACCTAATTTACATCAAATTGCATATAGAATATATGCGCAAACCACCCCGGCGCTTCGCGCCACCCCTCCAAGGAGGGGAATAAGCCACAAAGGCAAGTAGGCACAAAACCAAAACAGGGAGCGGCACCGGAAACGCCCGCGCACGTAATTACAGCGGAAAAAGTTTTTGATTTCTTTTATTCCTAATACCTTTTTCCGCGTTCGAGACCTGGAGCTCGGCTCGGCTGAGCGATTGGGCGGATTATAGGGCAAAGCATTTGACGTGCGCGATGAAGGGTACGAAGCCATGCGATTTGTCGAAATGGGGGTTCGGGGTCTCCCCGGCGCGTTTGCTTCTTTGCGCGCGCAAAGAAGAGCCTCCGCGGCTT
>WRLS01000140.1 GCA_009776345.1 Oscillospiraceae bacterium
CGCCCGAAATTCCCCTCCTTTGGAGGGGTGGCGCGTATGCGCCGGGGTGGTTCCAAATAGGCACAAAACCCATCACCCCTTCCCTTCCTAAATCCTCAAACCTCAAACCTAAATCCTGCCGCAGGCCGTAGGGGCGGCAACCTGCCGCCCGCAGCGCAAAACACCCGTCACCGCGACGAACAAGTCGTCACGGTGCCACCCTCTTTATAAAAGAGGGTAAGGCTACAACAAGATTTATTCTTTCACAATAAAAGAACAAAGCAACCGTAGGACGTACCCTCTTTTTTAAAGAGGGTGGCGCAAAGCGATTTATCGCTTTGTGACGGGTGTTTTGGTGTTTTGCCTTCGTCAGGTTTCATGGTAGGGCGGGGGCAAGCCCCCGCCGAAATATCATCAGGCTTGCGGCGCGGGCAATCCCCCCCACTGCACCTATTTCCCATCTGATGAAAAACTATCCGCAATCGCGGAAATTATCTCCGAAAACTTCCCCAAACTCCCATCCAAAAGATTAACGCCGTTATATGTCGCACCCCCTGCGATATCGTCAATCCTGCGCTTTTTATCTTGAAAAATGCTGTCTAAAAGCGCGCGGTCAAAATTCTGCCCGCTTGCGGCGGCGGATGCCAATGTCCGCATTTCTATAAGCACCGCCTCAATTTGAGAAAGCGCGTCCGCCGTAACAGCCAGCAGCTTCTGCTCCTCCAGCGTATACCGCAGGGTCTCTTCCAGCTCCGCACGGCTGCGCTCCGCCTGTTCCCGCATCATCTCCCGGTCAAGATAAAAAACATTGCCTTCTTTAAAATTATCGCCCATAATATCCGCCTTTTTCTTTTTAATTATGAATTATGCATTATAAATTAGAATGGGGTCCCCATGGAAAACATATTTTCCCGCTCTGAAATGCTGCTCGGCACTGACGCAATGCAGCGCCTTGCCGAAACCCGCGTCGCGGTTGCCGGGATTGGCGGCGTGGGCTCTTTTGCGGTTGAGGCTCTAATCCGCGCGGGTGTCGGCACACTAATGCTTATCGACCATGATACCGTGGCACCGAGCAACTGCAACCGCCAGCTCCACGCAATGCCGGAAAACATCGGCAAACACAAAACACTGCTGATGGCACAGCGGGCGGCGCAAATAAACCCAAATATCAGCGTACAAACCGCGCAGGAATTTATAACGCCGGATAACACCGCGCAAATAATCCCCGATAATACCGATTATATTATAGACGCCGTGGACAATATAACGGCGAAGATAGCGCTGGTACTTTTTGCAAAAGAACGAGGTATCCCGATAATAAGCGTTATGGGGGCAGGCAACAAGCTCGACCCGTCGCGTTTTCGGATCAGTGATATATACAGCACACAGGTATGCCCGCTTTGCAGGATAATGCGCAGGGAGCTTAAAAAACGCGGCGTGGAAAAGCTGGACGCCGTTTGGTCGGATGAACAGCCCGTCGCCAACCTAAGGCCGCCCGGCAGCGTATCTTTCGTCCCGCCCGTCGCCGGAATGATCGCGGCAGGGGCGGTAATAAGCGCCTGCGCAGGTTTCAGGAAATAAGGCATCGTAGGGTCGGGGTTCCATCCCCGACCGCGAATATCCGATTCGATTTTGACGGTCGGGCATGGAAGCCCGCCCCTACCCTAAAACCTACAACCTCAATCCTGCCGAAGCCAAAACACCAAAACACCCGTCTTCAAAGCGTGACCGCTTTGAATCCACCCTCTTTAAGAAAGAGGGTAAGGCTACAGCAAGATTTATTCTCTCATATAAAAAGCGCAAAGCATTTGTAGGACGTACCCTCTTTTTTAAAGAGGGTGGCGCGAAGTGATTTATCGCTTCGTGACGGGTGTTTTGTAGGGCGCGCGTCCTCGACGTCCCGCGAATTACCAAACAATCAAAATTATTGCACCGTAGGGGCGGGGTTCCATCCCCGACCGCGAATATTGAATTCGATTTTGACGGTCGGGCATGGAAGCCCGACCCTACAAATTCCTTCCCTTCCTAACCCCTAATCCCCAATCCCCTAATCTCCGGAAAGGATCCCCCCATGAACAAATACATCCTAATCCCCGATTCATTCAAAGGCACAATGTCGTCCTCCGAAATATGCGCGATTATGAAAACGCAAATTGCAAAGCACGACAAAAACGCTAGGATTATTTCCATCCCTGTAGCCGACGGCGGCGAAGGCAGCGTGGACTGCTTTTTAGAGGCAATTGGCGGGGAAAAAATCGGCGAAAAAGTATGCGGCCCGTTTTTGGATGAAACCGCCGATGCTTTCTACGGGCTTTTGGAAAACGGAAAAACCGCGGTAATCGAAATGGCGGCCTGTGCCGGCCTGCCTATGGTAAAAGGCCGCGAAAATCCGTTGCTAACCACAACATATGGTGTAGGGGAGCTTATTTTAAAGGCGGCGCGGGTAGGCGCAAAAAACCTTATAATCGGCTTGGGCGGCAGCGCGACAAATGACGGCGGCTGCGGCGCGGCGGCGGCAATCGGGTATAAATTCACGGATAAAACCGGCAAAGCTTTTGTGCCGACAGGCGGCTCGCTAAAAGACATCGCGAAAATAAGCGGCGGCAAACCCCCGGAGCTGGACGGGATAAAAATCACCGCAATGTGCGATATCGACAACCCGCTCTACGGCACGCAGGGCGCGGCGCATATATTCGGCCCGCAAAAAGGCGCATCGCCCGATATCGTCGAAGCGCTGGACGCGGGGCTTATGCATCTGGCAAAAATCATAGCGCGCGACATAGGAACAAACGTTCACAAGCTCCCGGGCTCGGGCGCGGCGGGCGGGCTGGGCGCGGGGATGGCGGCGTTTTTCGGCGCACCGCTTAAGATGGGGATTGACATTGTTTTGGACACAGTCGGCTTCGAAGAAAAAGCAAAAGGCGCAAACCTAATCCTAACCGGGGAGGGCAAAATTGACACACAAAGCCTCCGCGGCAAGGTAGTCATCGGCGTCGCAAGGCGCGCAAAGCCTTTAGGCGTGCCGGTTATCGCGGTGGTCGGGGATATCGGCGATGATATCGAAAGCGCGTATGAGGAAGGCGTAAGCGGGATCATCAGCATCAACCGCATCGCAACAGATATGCAGACCGCCAAAAAACGCAGCCGTGAAGACATGGCGCTGACGGTGGATAATTTGATGAGAATCATAAATGCAATTCGTAATTTATAATGCATAATGGCAATCAAAAATGTTTCACGTGAAACAATTTTCCTAAATCCTGCCGAAGGCAAAACACCAAAACACCCGTCACCGCGACGAACGAGTCGTCACGGCGCCACCCTCTTTAAAAAAGAGGGTAAGGCTACAACAAGATTTATTCTTTCAAATAAATATCACAAAACAACCGTAGGACGTACCCTCTTTTTTAAAGAGGGTGGCTTCAAAGCGGCTTGCCGCTTTGAAGACGGGTGTTTTTTAATTACGAATTATTCCTATCCCGCCCCAGCCTTCCCGCCAGCTCCCCCGCAAGGTCACTCAGGTCCGTGTCCGAATAAAGCTCAACCTCAAGTATAAGCTTCTTGCCCTGCTTTTTAATCCTGACCTTGCGGCCAAGCTCCGCCTCAAGTGCAAGCTCAATTTCTTTGCGGAAATTTTCCTCTCCCGAAGGCTCCCTGCCCCAAAAAGGCGCCGGCTCACCGGCTTCTTCTTTGGCTTTGCGGGGCTGTTTTTTTGTTTTTGCCTGCCATTCAATTTCGCGGACAAGCAAATTTCCGGCGGCGGCACGTTCGGCAGCCGCGATAATTTGGCTTTCATCGTCAATCGCCAGCAATGCCCTGGCGTGGCCCTGTGTGATTTTCCCATCGCGGACATAGTCCAGCACCTTTTCGGGAAGCCCCAGCAGCCGCACCGTATTCGCGATAACAGAGCGGGATTTCCCCAGCTTTGCCGCGATTTCTTCCTGGGTCATGTCGTATTTTTCCATGAGCGTATTGTAGCCATAAGCAAGCTCAACCGCGTTCAAATCCTCGCGCTGCAGGTTTTCGATGATAGCGATTTCAAGCGTCTGGGAATCAGACAGCTCGCGGATTATAACAGGCACTTCCGAAAGCCCCGCCATTCGGGAGGCACGCCAGCGCCTTTCCCCCGCGACAATTTGATACGCGCCGTTTTCAAGCGGGCGCACAACAAGCGGCGAAATAACCCCATAAATGAGGATAGAATCGGCAAGTTCCCGCAGGGCCTCCTCGTCGAAGGACGATCGCGGCTGGGATTTATTGGGTTCAAGCTGTGTCAGCTTGAGCATAGAAACCGCGCTTTCGTCACTGCTGTTATCCTGAAAAAGTGCGTCTAACCCTTTGCCTAATCCACGCTTTGCCAATGTTAATCCCCGGCCTTCTTATTATTTTTCAGAAATTCTTTAGTCAAGCGGTTATAAGCCTCCGCGCCCTTGGATTCCCGCTCGTAATACTGGATCGGGCTGCCATAGCTCGGGGCCTCGGAAAGGCGCACATTCCGCGGTATGACAGAGCGGTAAAGCTTATTTTTAAAGTGCTTTTTCACTTCCTCGGCGACCTGCAAGGTCAGGTTAAGCCTGCTGTCAAACATTGTCAGCAGCACGCCTTCCAGCTCCAGGCCGCTGTTATATTTGCGCTTGACCTGCCGCACTGTAGAAATCAGCTGCGACAGGCCTTCCAGCGCGTAATATTCGCATTGGATCGGGATTAGCACACTGTTTGCGCAGGAAAGCGCGTTAAGCGTGATAAGCCCGAGCGACGGCGGGCAGTCAATAAAGATAAAATCATAATTATCGCGGATCGGCGCCAACGCCTGCCTCAGCCGGTATGTGCGCTCGGGCAGCTCTACAAGCTCAACCTCGACCCCCGCAAGGTTAATATTTGACGGCAGCACGTCCAAATTCTTGTATTTCGTGTGAAACAGTATGTCCTCTATTTTTTTGTCGGCGATAAGCAAATTGTAGGTGGAGCCGCCCCCGTCCTGTTTTGAGATGCCAAGCCCGCTTGTGGCGTTGCCCTGCGGGTCTATATCGACCATAAGGATTTTTTTGCCGGCCTTCCCAAGCCCTGCCGCTAAATTAACAGCGGTTGTCGTTTTGCCGACACCGCCTTTTTGGTTTGCAACCGCAACAATTTTGCCCATTTCGCCAATTACCGCCTTTGATGGGAGATCATAACCTACTATTATATTATAGCATTTATATTTATAGAACACAATGTTTCACGTGAAACAATACGAAAAATGTTTCACGTGAAACAATTTGGTTGCGCCGTGAATTTACGGGCGGCAGATTGCCGCCCCTACAGCATAACATATTTTTTGCGTAGGGGACGCACACCCGGGCGTCCCGAAATTACCGCGGCATTATATTCAATGCACCCGTAGGGGCGGCAATCTGCCGCCCGCGGCAAAACACCCGTCACCGCGACGAACAAGTCGTCACGGTGCCACCCTCTTTAAAAAAGAGGGTAAAGCTACAACAAGATTTATTCTTTCACAA
>WRLS01000141.1 GCA_009776345.1 Oscillospiraceae bacterium
TGGCGCGTCCCGTATACACTCCCTCCGGCGCTGCGCGCCACCTCCCTCATGGAGGGAGGCTAAAGTCCCCCTCACTGAGGGGGATGTCAACGAAGTTGACAGGGGGAGTTCGTAGGGTCGAGCATGGAACCCCGCCCTACAAGTTCCCCAAATCCCTATCTCCTGTCATACCCCCTATTTATCGCATTAACATACGCCAAAACCGAAGCCTCGATTATATCGGTGGAAAGCCCGCGCCCGGTGTGCGTCTGCCCGCCGTGCCTCACGCGCACGGTCACCTCGCCCTGCGCGTCCATGCCGCCGGTCACGGCCTTGATATCGTAGCTGACCAGCGGCCAATCCCCGCCGACAATACGTATTACCGCGTTGTAGGCCGCGTCTATAGGCCCATCGCCCATGGCCGCCTCGGTGAGCAGTTCATCATCATGTAAAAGTGTAACACTTGCCATCGCGTGTATCCTGTTGCCGCTTTGTATCTGAAACGCGTCCAGCTTATAAAGCTCCGGCGCGCTGTTTAGATGGTGGCTTACAATCGCCTCTAAATCCTCATCCGTCACTGTTTTTTTGCGGTCGGCAAGGGATTTGAATTCAACAAAGGCAGTGCCCATGACCTCTTGCGAAAGCGAATACCCCATGGATTCCAGCTTATCCGCAAAGGCGTGGCGCCCCGAAAGCTTGCCTAAAACTAAACTGCTCTCTGTTTTGCCGACAGAATCCGGGGTCATAATCTCGTAGGTCATCGGGTTTGCAAGCACGCCGTGCTGATGTATGCCGGATTCATGTGCGAAGGCGTTCGCCCCGACAATCGCCTTGTTGACGGATATCGGCACGCCCGTTAAATGCGCGGTGCGCACGCTGGTTCTGTATATTCTTGTCGTATTTATACCGTGAGTAATGTCGAAATTGTCGCCGCGTGTCGTAATCCCCATAATCAGCTCCTCCATGGAGCAGTTGCCCGCGCGCTCACCCAGGCCGTTGATCGTAGTTTCGACCTGCGCCGCGCCATTTTGAATTGCGGATATTGTATTCGCGACCGCAAGCCCCAAATCATTATGGCAATGCACGCTCACCACTGCTTTGCCGATATTATGCACATTTTCGCGGATGCCCCGGATCAGCGCGCCGAACTCCCCGGGCATTGAATAGCCGACAGTATCGGGGATATTCACCGTCCCCGCCCCCGCGTCAATTACTGCCGCCAAAATCTCATAGAGGAACGCGGGGTCGCTGCGGCTCGCGTCCTCGCAGGAAAATTCCACGTCGCCGCAAAAGCTTTTTGCCAGCTTCACACTTTCCACAGCACTGCGCAGCACTTGCCCCCGCGTCATGCGCAGTTTATGCCGCATATGGATTTCGCTGGTGGCGATAAAAACGTGCAGGCGCGGTTTTTCGCCGTGCTTCACAGCCTCCCACGCGCGCTCGATATCGCCGGGGACACAGCGCGCCAGTGCCGCCACGCCGCATTTTACTGTATAGGCAACAGCCTTTACAGCATCAAAATCGCCTTGCGAAGCGGCAGGGAACCCGGCCTCGATGACATCGGCGCCCAGCTTCTCAAGCAGGCGCGCAATCTCCAGCTTTTCCGACAAATTTAAGTTGACCCCGGGGGTCTGCTCACCGTCACGCAGGGTGGTGTCGAGGATTAAGATTTTTTGTTTTGGCATGAGAGTCCTCCTTTGTGTCCATCAAAGCTAAACTGCTAATTGAAGGTTTAAGAAGCGGGGAAAAATTCGTTTTCTTTTTATCCTATTATCTTTTTCCCCGCGCCCAGCATTTGAGCCTCGCAAGGCGAAAGCGGAAGGCAGATGTGTTTTATTGATTGTTCTTTTCTTGCCGCGCTGGCAAGTGTAGATTCTTCAACCTCTGCGGGGGGTCGCGGGGGTTCTTAGGGGGCGAGCGGGGGCAGCGGCCCCCAGCCCCCTGAGCGCGCTTTGGTTACTTTGCCGCGCTGCAAAGTAACAGCCTCCGCGGCTTGAGCGGTTGGGCTGTGCGCAGCTACAATAATAAGAAAGCGTATTGTAGGCACATTTTTGCGAACTGACCCAGGACGGTATTGCGGCGGGGGCAAGCCCCCGCCCTACCTAAATCCTAAATCCTAAAACCTAAATTCCTGCCGAAGGCTCAATCCTGCTGCGCTTCGCGCAGCTCCGCCACCGCTTCCTCCACCATCTTATACTTCATGACCTTCCCCGCCGCGTTCATGATAAAGCTGTCCACAAACCGGATATAGCGCGGGACTTTATGCCTGGCAATACGCTCGCGGGCGTAATCCTTCAGCTCGTCCTCGGTGGCGGTTACGCCTTCTTTTAGGATGATGCACGCCATGATCTCCTCGCCGTAGGCCTTGTCGGGGATACCGATGACCTGCACGTCCCTTACTTTTTCGTGCGTGTACAGGAAATCCTCGATCTCCTTGGGATAAATATTCTCGCCGCCGCGGATGATCATGTCGCGGATGCGGCCTGTAATCATGTAGTTGCCGTCGGGGCGGCGGCGCGCCATGTCGCCGGTGTGCAGCCAGCCGCCCTCGTCAATGGCGCTCTGTGTGGCGGCGGGCATTTTGTAGTAGCCCTTCATGATATTGTAGCCCCTTGCCACGAACTCGCCGTCCTCATTGTCGCCCAATTCCTCGTTGGTTTCGGGGTTGACAATGCGGCACTCGATGCCGGGGAGCGGCCTGCCCACTGTCCCGACCCTTACGTCAATCGGGTCGTCGGTGCTGCTCATCGTGCATCCCGGGGAGCTTTCGGTCTGCCCGAATACGATGGTTATATCTGTCATCTTCATCTTCTCAAGCACATCCTGCATAACTTTTACAGGGCAGGGGCTTCCCGCCATAATACCGGTGCGCATGGATGAAAAATCCGTGCTTTCAAAATCGGGATGCTCCAGCATCGCGATGAACATTGTCGGCACACCGTTACAGGCGGTGATTTTCTCCTTGTTTATCGCCTCCAGCGCGAGCTTTGGGCTGTAGGCAGGAATCGGCACCATTGTTGATCCATGCGTAAAGCTTGCCGTCATAGAAAGCACCATGCCGAAGCAATGGAACATCGGCACGTGTATCAGGAACTTGTCGGCGGTGGAAAGGTCCATGCGGTCGCCGATATTCTTGCCGTTGTTTATAACATTGTAATGCGTGAGCATAACGCCCTTCGGGAAGCCCGTGGTCCCGGAGGTATACTGCATATTGCAGACATCGTGGCGGCCGGTCATCGCCATGCGGTAGTATACCATGTCAACGGCGATATGCTCGGACATTGCCATTGCGCTGTCCCAGCTGAGGCAGCCGGGCATCTCAAACCCCACGGTGATAACATTGCGCAGGAATGGCAGGCGCTTTGCGTGCAGCGGCCGGGCGGGGGCATTTTCCGCCAGCTCCGGGCAGATTTCCTTTACAATAGCCGCGTAGTTAGAATCCTTATGCCCCTCTATCATCACAAGCGTGTGCGTGTCGGATTGGCGGAGCAGGTATTCGGCCTCGTGGATTTTATATGCCGTGTTCACCGTGACCAGCACCGCGCCGATCCTGGTCGCCGCCCAGAACGTGACAAACCACTGCGGTACATTCGTCGCCCAAATGGAAACCTTGTCGCCCTTCTTCACGCCCATCGCGATCAGCGCGCGCGCAAAGGTGTCCACCTCCTCGCGGAATTCGCTGTAGGTACGCGTGTAATCCAAGGTCGTATACCTAAACGCGGGCTGGTCGGGGAATTCCTCAACAACGCGGTCCAGAAGCTGCGGGAAGGTCAGGTCGATGAGCGTTTCTTTTTCCCAGATATATTTGCCCGTGCCGGATTTATTGTCAAAAAGCTGGCTGTGGATAACCGTGCGCCCCATGTACCGTTCCATATAATTCGCGAAATGCGGGATGACAATCCCTGCGTCCTCCAGCCCGCCGCTCCAGCGCTTTACCCATTCAAGCGAGATATAGCCGCCGTAGTTTATCGAGCGCAGCGCCCCCATCATCTCATCAATCGGCAAATCCCCTTCGCCCATCATGCGGTAGCTTACCGCGCCGTTTTCCATGGCTGAATCTTTTATATGGATATATTTGATGAACGCGCCCAGATTCTGGATCGTTTCCTCCGGCGTCTCGCCCATCACACGGTATGGGTGGTGCGTATCCCACAGCGCGCCGACCCAGTCGCTGGCGGTGTTTTCAAGAATTTTGCGCAGCCTTGCCGTGTCGGAATAAACCCCGTTGCTCTCAACCAGCAGCGTCACGCCGTTTTCCCCGGCAACGGGCGCAAGCCCCTTCAGCTGCTCTACAATAAAATCATCGTCAACTTCACCGTCCGGGGCGGCATCCAGGTCCGCCAAAATACGGATATAGGGCGTCCCCATAGCGGCGGCAAGCTCTATATACGCGGTAATTTCCTGCTGGTTTTCCCCGCGCCTGTCCGCGAACTTCAGGCAGCAGCCCGTAGAAAAACAGGGTATCTCCAGGCGCAGCGCGTCCAGCCGCTTTTTTGTGTCAGCGCGTCGCGAAGCGGAAAAAACAGGCGCGCTGGTGGCGGCGATATGCCTGCCCACGCCGCGTACTTCGATGCCGTCAAACCCTGTGTCCTTTGCGATGGCGACGATTTCGTCCCAGCTGTAATCGGGGCAGGCGAGTGTAGAGAATGCGATTTTCATGACTTTTCCTCCCAAAATTAAGTATGATGGGGCGATATCGCAAAACGCAAAAAATCCGCCCCCTGCTCAAAGCCGACCTACGGTTGGCTTCACAAGAGACGGAGAAAAATTCCCCGCGGTACCACTCTCATTGACAGCCCGGGAAACCCCGGCGCTATCCACCTCTGCTGCGTCCAAACGCGAAAGCTTTCCCGCGCTTTAACACATTCCAATGATAACGGATGGAAACCCGGCATCGCCTACTCGTCTAAACTTTCAGCTTGCTGCTCTAGGGGGAGCGCGATCCCTGCCCGTGCCATGCCTTGCACCAACCGGCATCTCTCTGAACCACTTCCGGGGGCCGCTTGCCCTGTCATTGCATTTAGGGTTTTTACTGATCAAAAAGAATTATACACCATCGCCGCAGGGTTGTCAAGCGCCCGCGGTCAAAAAATTATGTCAACCGCATGAACATACAAAATGCACAAAGCTTTGTAGGGGGCGGCAATCTGCCGCCCGAAATTCCCCTCCTTGGAGGGGTGGCGCGCAGCGCCGGGGTGGTTTTTACCACGATTTTATCTTCGGTTAATTTTCACCGCTCAAGCCGCGGGGGCTTTTCTTTTGCTTGTGCAAAAGAAACAAAACACACCGGGGAGACCCCGGACCCCCATTTCGACAAACCGCATGGCTTCGTACCCTTCATCGCGCACGTCATAAGCATAGTTCTATAATCCGCCCAATCGCTCAGCCGAGCCGAGCTCCAGGTCTCGAACGCGAAAAAAGGTATTTGGAATAAAAGAAATCAAAGACTTTTTCCGCTGTTATTACGTGCGCGGGCGCTTCCGG
>WRLS01000142.1 GCA_009776345.1 Oscillospiraceae bacterium
AGATCCATTATATACAACAATAACAATATTTGCGCGGTGGGGGGGGCAATCGCCCGCACACTTTATGAAAAGAACGGCGATAATTGGGGGGCGGAAGTTTGCCGCCCCTACATCATATGTTTTGTGTAATGTGACTTGTTTTTTGCCTTGTTGGTCATGTTAAAATCATAAACACGAGTAAACACAGGCAGTAAAATACGCAGGGAAACCCCGGTAACTGTACCCGCCGCAATCCCGGCAATTAAAAGGAACGGGGAATAGTAAAACACAGCGCCGCTCGCCAATATCACCGCCGACGCGGTAAGCTGCCCCAGGTTATGCGCGCACGCCCCGCAAACGCTGACGCAAACATACGACGCCCTATCTCCGAAAATATTCAGCAGCACTACGATAACCAGCACAGACAAAAGCCCGCCGCACAGGCTGAGAAGCCCGGCAACCGGCCCGCGCATAAATAGCGCCAGCCCCGCCTTCAGCACAGCCGCGAGGGCGGCTTGGCGGCAGCCCGCAAAAAAAAGAAGATACATTACCACGATATTCGCAAGCCCAAGCCGCACACCGGGAGGAAGCCCGGGCAGCGGCGGTATCAGCACATATTCTAAAAAAGACAGCGCGGCGATAAGCGCCGCCATCAGCCCCATAAATGCGGTTCTTTTTATTTTCACGCTGCGCATGGGAAACTCCTATACCACCGCATCAACCCCGCCCGCGCCCTCAACAACCAAAATGACGCCATTGGGCAGGCACGCCGCGGACTGCCCGGGCGTACCGATAAACCCGGTGTCCACGCAAATTTGATCCGGGCAGTCGGACTGCACAAATGCGATGCGGCCGTCCCGCACCTCGAACCGCACCGGCAAATCAGCAAAAGTAAAACTGCGGTTTTCATCCAACGATAACATCGCTGCAGTTTCGCGGTTATATATTACACGGCAAACTACGGCGCTTTCCCGCCGGTTTGCCATCGCCGCAATATACACAGCCGCACCGGCCAGTAGAATTATAAGTATAATTATATCCGCGCGCTTGATAATCCTGCGGCTGCCGCCTTCCATATGTACTGCCTTATTGCGCTTTATAAGCATTGACCGCCGCGATTGTTTCTTCCCGGGAAGCGCGCATGGCTTCAAAAAGCCCGTCGTCCTTCATCCCGGCTTTCAGCGACGCCTCCAGCTCTGCCGCCGCGCCGCACAGCGATTTCATCGACAAATTCGCACACGCGCCCTTAATTGCGTGTGCGGCATTCGCGGCTTCGCCAAGGTCATCTTTTTCCCGGGAATCACACAGCTTCATCCAATTTTGGTCAGCCAGAAATTTATCCAGAAGCAGGGAATACAGCGCCTTGTTTGAGCTTATGCGGGCAAGCCCGTCTGCAATATCAAGGTAGGCCAAGCCTTTATCATCAGTGTTCATATATATTTCCCTTTCCTAGTTGATGTCAGTAATACTAATAATACCACTAGGCTACAGGAAAATCAAGAGGGAAAGCGCGACCCCCGCCCCCGCCAGCGCAGACGCCAATATAGTGAGGATAATCGGCAAATGCCCATATCCCAAAAGCCCGCGGCGGTATCTGAGCCCGGCGAGGTAGCCCTTGCCTTTTGCGCTCAAGTCGCCGTTATCGCGGCCGCTGCGGATAAAAAGTATCGCGCGCTCAAAGAATTCGTTGCCGGTATCGGAAATTTCGATGATATTTTTATTTACGCCTTTAATTGTTCATCACGCCCCGTATATCTTTGCCATTAGTATTAACAAATATTGCATCATAATTCATAATATTAACCGGAAACCTGCGCGATGCGCTGTAGGGGACGCACACCGGGCGTCCCGAAATTACCAATAAATCAACAATATTGCATCGTAGGGGCGGGCTTCCATGCCCGCCCGTTTACAGGCAAACCGAATATTCGCGGTCGGGGATGGAACCCCGACCCTACCCTAAAACCTATATCCTAAAACCTAAATCCTGCGCAGCGGCGCAGCTGCGCCGCCGCGCCCCGCCAAACTAATGTTTGACAATTACGCAATATTATGTTATGATGGAAACAGAACAAACAACCGGACCGGGGGGGCAAACCGTGGAGCTTACCCAGAAGCTGGATATTCTGGCGGACAGCGCGAAATATGACGCCGCGTGTACATCCTCCGGGGCGGGGCGCGCGGGGGAGAAGGGCAAGCTCGGCAATGCGGTTTTGGGCGGCATCTGCCATTCCTTTTCCGCGGACGGGCGTTGTATCAGCCTGCTGAAGGTGCTGATGAGCAACTACTGCGTCTATGACTGCCAATACTGCATCAACCGCCGCTCAAACGACGTGCCCAGGGCGGCGTTTACGCCGGACGAGCTGGCGGAGCTGACAATAGGGTTTTACCGCAGGAATTATATAGAAGGCTTGTTCCTGAGCAGCGGCGTGATGAAAAACCCCGACTACACAATGGAGCTTATGTGCGGCGCGCTCGGCTTAATCAGGAATAAATACGGCTTTAACGGCTATATCCACATGAAAGTGATACCGGGCGCGTCGCCGGGGCTGATTGCGCTGGCGGGGACGCTTGCCGACCGCATCAGCGTGAATATGGAGCTTCCCAGCGAAAAAAGCCTTGCTCTCTTCGCGCCGGATAAAGACCGCAAGGCGATATTCCGCCCGATGCGCCAAATACGCGACGGCATAACGGAAAACACAAAGGACCTTACTGTATACAAACGCGCGCCGACCTTCGCGGGGGCAGGGCAAGCCACGCAGGTTATCATCGGCGCAACCCCGGATACAGACCTGCAAATCATGCGGATGGCGCAGGGGCTTTACCGCAAATACAAACTGCGGCGCGTGTTTTATTCGGCATATGTCCCCGTTGGCACAAACGCGCTGCTGCCTAAGGCAAGCGAACAGGCAGTGCCGCTTTTGCGCGAACACAGGCTTTATCAGTCAGATTTTCTCATACGTTTTTACGGCTTTGACGCGAACGAGATACTCACAGAGCAAAACCCGAACCTCGACCCGCTGCTTGACCCTAAGTGCAGCTGGGCGCTTAATAACCTAAATTTCTTCCCCGTGGAAATCAACACCGCCGACCGGGATGAGCTTCTGCGCGTACCCGGGATCGGCCCGAGGAGCGCGGATAAAATCGTAACGGCGCGCAAAATGGCGGGCCTGGATTTTGAGCAGCTGAAAAAACTGAGGGTAGTTTTGCGGCGGGCGGCATATTTTATCACCTGCCGCGGGAAGTATATGCCGGGCGTGAAATTCGACCCCGGTTTTATCTACCACAACCTAATCGCGGATACAAGGCGCAACCCCGGCGCACTGCCATTCGGCGCGGGCGGCGAGCAGCTTTCGATGTTCCCGCAGGCGAGGTTTTTCCCGGAGCAGGAGGGGATGGATATACCGCGGCTGTCATCGGGGGATTAGGGGCATTAGGGTGTAACGTATATTGTTTATATTATCGGAGGGGTATTGATGGCAGCATATGAGCTAATGATTGAAACGAATCGCCGCCTTATAGCCGGCGAGCTGTTAACCGATGCAGAGAAAAAAGAAATTGTCAGCCGGTTTCTTAACGCGGCAAATTTCCCAAAACAAGCTATCTGTTATGGTGTAGAGCCTATTTCAAAAGCGCGTCGGCCTTTGTTTTTTTTGCCGCCGCAAAATGGCGGAAAAAAACTAAAAACGGTCATGGGGCAAATGCCAAAAACACATATCCTAAACGGAAATATGTACGAATTAGAAATTCTGCGATTATTATTACTTTTTGCCCCGGACGACCCTATGGTTATTGAAATGACGGCGCAAACCCTGAACCGTCTGAAATCTACTTGTTTCGGCTATTATGGCTGTTCGGTCGGAGAGTGTTTTGATGCCGCTTTGGTGGTCCTGAGATTTTTAATTGTTGCTGCACCTGACGAAACAGTGTGGATAAAGAAAATTATTGATATGTACTATAACTATAAGACTGAAAAAAAGCGCGTTAAAGCAGTTGACAGTTATTTTAGGCTTTGCCTGTCTGAATTGACGGGCGAGCTTGCAGACCGAGGCGCCTCATGAAACACACAACTAAATTTGCCGGGCATCACATTTATGCGATTGATGTAAACCGCGCCCCTTTCAGCATACCGTCCGCTGAAAGGGGCGCATTTATTCTATTACGAAAAATAAAATACCGGGGTTATTTCACGCCATCCATATGCTTGATGAGGTCAAGCACTTTGTTACTGTAGCCCCACTCATTGTCGTACCAGCTTACAAGCTTTACGAATGTGTCGGTGAGGGCGATGCCGGCCTTCGCGTCAAACACGGATGTGAGCGGGCAGCCGATGAAGTCGCTGGAAACAACCTCGTCCTCGGTATAACCCAAAATGCCCTTGAGCGCGCCTTCGGACGCTTCTTTGAGCGTGGCGCATATTTCTTTGTAAGACGCGGGCTTTGCAAGGTTGACGGTCAAGTCGACAACAGACACATTGAGCGTCGGCACGCGGAAAGCCATGCCGGTCAGCTTGCCTTTAAGCTCCGGGATGACAACTCCGACAGCTTTTGCCGCGCCCGTACTGGATGGGATGATATTCCCGGCAGCCGCGCGCCCGCCGCGCCAGTCTTTGTTGGAAGGCGAATCCACTGTTTTTTGTGTGCCGGTGGTGGCGTGTACGGTGGTCATAAGGCCGTCCACGATGCCGTATTTATCATTGATGACCTTTGCCAGCGGGGCAAGGCAGTTTGTTGTGCAAGACGCGTTGGATACAAAATCCATGTCCGGTGTGTAGGTGTCCAGGTTCACGCCGCAGACGAACATAGGCGTATCGTCTTTAGAAGGGCCGGTGTATACAACTTTTTTCGCGCCGCCGTCCAAATGTGCCTTGGCGGCTTCCTTTGTGTAGAAAATTCCGGTTGCGTCCACGACATAATCGACGCCGATTTCGCCCCAGGGTATTTCGGCGGGTTTCATCTTAGCGTAGAATTTGATCTCCTTGCCGTCTACGATAATCGCGCTGTCACTAAAACCAACCTCGCCGCAATAGCGCCCGTGGACAGTGTCATACTTCAGCATATAGGCGCAGTAGTCCGGCGTCATGAATGGGTCGTTGATCCCCACAATGTCATAGGCCCCGGGTTGTTCGAGCGCCGCGCGGAATACCAGCCTGCCGATGCGGCCAAAGCCGTTGATGCCGATTTTGATTGCCAATGTAATCATCCTCTCAAGTTTTGTTTGACTCACTTTTTGAAGTGGAATGAATATATTATACCCCAAAAACAGGAAAAACGCAAATAGTAGTTAGAGATTAGGGATTAGAGATTAGTGAGGGAAGGAGCGATAAGATTCGTCCTTTCCCTGAAGCCTTAATCCTGAAGCCTGCGCGTAGCGCTGTAGGGTCGGGCTTCCACGCCCGACCGTAAATTACCAAACAATCAACAATATTGCATCGTAGGGGCGGGGTTTTCCCGACCGTAATTCCCCTCCTTGGAGGGGTGGCT
>WRLS01000143.1 GCA_009776345.1 Oscillospiraceae bacterium
CCCCGCGACCCCCCGCAGAAATCTAAGACTGCACACTTGCCAACATGGCAAGCAAAGAGCAATCAGAAAAACACATCTGCCTTCCGCTTTCGCCTTGCGAGGCTCAAATGCTGGGCGCGGGGAAAAAGATAATCGAAAAAAAGAAAACGAATTTTTCCCCGCTTTTTAAACCTTCATAATGCAGTGTAGATTTAATAGACACAAAGCTGCAAAGGCAAGCAAGAACAAACCTAAAATAAGGAGCGACGCCCGGAAGCGCCCGCGCACGTAATAACAGCGGAAAAAGTCTTTAGATAATCTTTTTTCCTAATACCTTTTTCCGCGTTCGAGACCTGGAGCTCGGCTCGGCTGAGCGATTGGGCGGATTATAGAACAAAGCATATGACGTGCGCGATGAAAGGTACAATGCTATGTAGCTCGTCGGTGCGGGGGTCCGGGGTCTCCCCGGTGTGTTTTGTTTCTTTTGCACAAGCAAAAGAAAAGCCCCCGCGGCTTGAGCGGTTGGGCTGTGCGTAGCTACAGCAAGAAAAAACCATAACGTAGGCACAAAAATTACGTAAACTGCAAAACTCGTAATCAGGAAAGGCTAGGCGTTATTATGAAATTTCAGCCCGACAACGAAAAAACGACAATAGCGGTGTACATCTTTTTTATCATCGCCGCGTCAACCGTATTTTTCATGACGCTGCAAAGGATCGATATCGTAATCGGGACCGCCGCAAGGCTGACACAGGCACTAACCCCCGCGATTTACGGCCTTGCAATCGCGTTTTTACTGAACCCGGCGGTAAAATTCTTTGAGGCGCAGGTCTTCCTGAAGCTCTTTAAGAAAATCGGGCGGACGGTAAACCGCGGCATCTCGCTTCTTTGTACTTACATCGTATTCTTTGTGGCAATCGGGATGTTCTTCGCTATAGTCATGCCGCAGTTTATCAGCAGTTTGATTGGGATCGGGGCAAGGCTGCCGTCCTACTACAAATCGCTGCAGATCATGTTTTTCGGCGCGATGGACGCGATGTCCGGTATGTTCGCGGACGACCCGGAGATCAGCGCGATCTGGCTTTCGGCATACAGCAATATCATGAACGCGATCGACGATGTGCTGCCGTTTATGATCGACTGGCTTACCAATGACCTGCTTAATGTGGTGGCGATGTTTGTCGGGCGCATTACCTCAGGCGTATTCACGGGCATACTGGGGCTGATTTTATCGATCTATTTCCTCATTGAAAAAGAAAAGCTGATGGCACAGGCGCGAAAAATCTGCGAGGCTGTTTTCCCGGAAAGGGCCACGGGCATACTCTACGAGTGCGTTGTGGATATAAACCGCAGGTTCGGCGGCTTTGTCACAGGCAAGATCATTGAATCAATTATCATGGGCATACTATGCTACATCGGCATGGTTATACTGCGGCTGCCGTTCGCGCTGCTGATCAGCGTGATTGTCGGCGTATTTAATGTTGTGCCGTACTTCGGCTCTATTGTCGGCGCGATCCCGGGGATAGTGCTGCTGCTTATCTATGATATCGAAAAAGGCCCCGTGCAGTCGTTTATATTTTTCATTTTTATCCTGATCCTCCAGCAATTCGACGGGAATGTACTCGGCCCGAAGATACTGGGCGATTCCACGGGGCTTACCGCGTTTTGGGTAATTTTTTCCATCATGCTGTTCAGCAATTTATTCTCGGTGGTCGGGATGCTTATCGGTGTGCCGCTGTTCGCGGTTATTTACCACCTGACCCGCCGTTTTATAAACCATATTTTGACGAAGAAGGATAAATCAACCGATACAGGCGATTACGCAACGGAAAAGAACCCGCTTCTAAGGGGACCGGTTAGGGAGCCTGTAAAAAAGAAAGTAAAGAAAGGGCGTTAGCAATGGCGTTTAAAATGCTTACAAATAACGTCGCCCACGTACAAAGCGACAGCGGAAAGCCGATACTGCACAACACACAATCCGCGCTTGACCTTATTTCAAGCGCGTGGTATGAGGGCGATGTGACACGCCTGGTCATCTCAAAAAAGGATGTCTGCGAGGACTTCTTCAACCCGCAGACAGGCATTGCCGACGATATGCTGCGCCGTTTTTGCGATTACGGCTTCCGTATAGCGATTGTCGGCGACTTCAGCACATACGCGAACCAAAAGGTTTTGGATTTCATCCGTGAGAGCAATAAAGGCAGGGTTCTGAGGTTCGCGGACAGCTTCGATACGGCGATTGGGTTATTGAGCAGTTAATGGCAGGAGGGGAAACATATGCAGCAAATATCCCGGATACTTGACGATTTAAAAAACGGCGCGTATGGAAACGCGTTTGCGCGGCTTTACGCGGAAAAGGCGGAAAATCAGGCGGCGCGGTACAATGATGCAATTATGCAGTTTGAAAAGCTGTACGGCCATAAAGAAGCGCGGCTGTTTTCCGCGCCCGGCCGCACAGAGGTGGGCGGCAATCACACCGACCACCAGCGCGGGCGCGTGCTTGCGGCGGCGGTTAATATGGATATAATCTGTGTTGCCGCGCCTAATGACGACGGCGTGATACGGATAAAATCCGCCGGTTATGAGATGGATGAAGTGAGCGTGGGCGATTTTTCGGCAAAGCCGGGTGAGGAAAACACGGCAATCGCGCTGATACGCGGTGTTGCCGCGCGATGTGCGGCGCTTGGCTTTTTGGTTTGCGGCTTTGACGCGTACACAACGTCAGACGTGCTGAAGGGCTCCGGGCTTTCATCGTCCGCGGCGTTTGAGGTTGCAGTTGGCGTGATGATCAGCCGCCTGTTCAACGACGGCGGTATCAGCCCTGTAGAAATAGCGAAGATCGGGCAATTTGCGGAGAATAATTATTTCGGGAAGCCATCGGGGCTTATGGATCAAATGGCGTCGTCTGTCGGGGGATTTATTACAATAGACTTCGCCGACCCCGAACAGCCGATAATCAGCCCCGTCGGCTTTGATTTCGCGCCCTGCGGGCACAGCCTTTGTATTGTAGACACCGGGGGCAGCCACGCAAACCTTACGGGCGAATACGCGGCGATCCCCGCGGAGATGAAAAGTATAGCGCGGGAGCTTGGCGCGGAGTTTTTGCGGGAGGCCGACTACAATGCCTTTTATGCGCGCATACCCGAGCTGCGCAAAAAATGCGGCGACAGGGCCGTACTGCGCGCGATGCACTTTTTCGGCGACAACAACCGGGTCGTAAAGCAGGCTGACGCGCTTTCGCGCGGGGATTTTGAGGGGTTCAAAAATCTGATAATCGAATCGGGGCAGTCGTCCCTGTCGATGCTGCAAAATATATTTGCCTGTCACGCCCCGGATGAGCAGGGCGTTACGCTCGCGTTGGCGGCAAGCGGGAAAATCCTCGCGGGCAGGGGCGCGTGGCGGGTGCATGGCGGCGGGTTTGCGGGGACGATCCAGGCATTCGTGCCGGATGTTTTGCTCGGCGGCTACATACAGGCGATGGAGGGGATTTTCGGCGCGGGCTCCTGCCACCGGCTTTCTGTGAGGCCGATAGGCGGCACGGAGATTTTAAAATAGGAAATTTATAAAATTTTATCCGGACCCCTTTTAAATCCCGGAAAAATTTGTTATTATATCCTTACAATACGTTACAGTAAGGAGTGCCTATCCATGTCCAAAATAAGTGCAATCAAAGCAATCGAAGTGATCGACTCCCGCGGCAACCCCACCATTGAGGTTGAGGTTTACACCGAAGGCGGCGCGTATGGCCGCGCAATGGTCCCGTCCGGCGCGTCTACCGGCGAGCATGAAGCCATTGAACTGCGCGACGGCGACAAATCCCGCTACCTCGGCAAGGGCGTGCTGAAAGCAGTTGCCAATGTCAACGACGTAATCGCGCCCGCACTGATCGGCAAGTATGATGTCACCGACCAGGTAAAAATCGACCGCGCCATGATCGAGCTTGACGGCACGGAAAACAAAGGCAAGCTGGGCGCGAACGCCATTTTGGGCGTTTCCATGGCAGTAGCGCACGCCGGTGCCGATTACCACGGCCTGCCGCTTTATCAGTATCTCGGCGGCTTTAACGCAAAACAGCTCCCCACCCCGATGATGAATATCCTAAACGGCGGTTCCCACGCGGACAACTCCGTGGATTTCCAGGAGTTCATGATTATGCCTGTCGGCGCGTGCTGTTTTAAAGAATGTATACGCATGGGCGCGGAGGTTTTCCACGCGCTTAAAAAAGTGCTGGGCGATAAAGGCAAGAACACCGCCGTGGGCGATGAAGGCGGCTTTGCCCCCGACCTTGATTCCAACGAAGACGCGCTGAAAGTCATCATGGAGGCGATAACGGCCGCCGGTTATAAGCCGGGCGAGGATGTGAAGATCGCCATGGACGTGGCATCCTCCGAGTTTTACAATAAAGACACCGGGAAATATGACCTTGCCGGAGAGGGCAAATCCCTCACCGCGGACGAGCTTATCAGCCTTTATGAGGGCTTTATTGAAAAATACCCCATCGTATCCATCGAGGACGGGCTGGACGAAAACGACTGGGAGGGCTACAAAAAAATGACCGCGCGGCTGGGCGGGCGCGTACAGCTTGTCGGCGACGACTTCTTCGTCACAAACACAAAACGCCTTGCCAGGGGTATCGAAGAGGGTATGTGCAACTCCATTTTGATCAAAGTTAACCAAATAGGCACATTGACAGAAACCTTTGAAGCCATTGAGATGGCGAAGCGCGCCGGTTATACGGCTGTGGTTTCGCACCGCTCCGGTGAAACCGAGGATGTGACAATCGCCGACATTGCCGTTGCGACCAACGCCGGGCAGATTAAAACAGGCTCGATGAGCCGTACTGACCGCATCGCGAAGTACAACCGCCTGCTGAAGATCGAGGATATGCTGGGCAGCGCGGCGGTTTACGGCGGCTATGACAGCTTTTATAACCTTAAAAAATAATGCGCACCAACCGGGAAAAGCACACGGCGAAAATCGTGTGCTTTTTGTGGTACCGGGCACTGCCCGCGAATTTTGCAAAAAGTATAAAGCACAAAGCTACACTGCTAACTGAAGGTTTAAGAAGCGGGGAAAAATATATGATATACTTTTTTCTTTATATCTTTTTCCCCGCACCCAGCATTTGAGCCCCGCAGGGCGAAAGCGGAAGGCAGATGTGTTTTGCTGATTGCTCATAACTTACCGTACTGGCAAGTGTGCAGTCTTAGATTTCTGCGGGGGGTCGCGGGTGTTCTTAGGGGGCGAGTGGGGGCAGCGGCCCCCAGCCCCCTGAGCCGCGTTTTTCTTTGTTACTTTCTTTTTGGTGGCGCAAAAAGAAAGTAAATAATGCGTCGCGGAGCGCGCTGTTG
>WRLS01000144.1 GCA_009776345.1 Oscillospiraceae bacterium
AAAAAAAGTATAAAAAACTAGTCCAAAAAAAGATTTTTTAAAAACCCCCCCCCAACAAATCCCCCCCCCCCCCCCCCCCCCCCCCCCCCGCTGGGAAATATTGGGAATACTAAAGTCCACGCCAATTACCTGATAACCCCTGTTCGCCAGCAGCTTTGTCAGATATCCCTTGCCGCAAGCAATATCAAGCACATTTTGGCCTTTAATATTTTGTATAATCATATCTATGCTTTGCTTATTTAAATCAGTTTCACGATTTAGGACATCCATTTTAAGCCCGCTGTAAACCGCCCTAAAGTCGCCAGCACTCATAAATGGGGCCCTTTCTTTTATTGACAGATGAATTTCTGCATCTTCCTTGTAAAATATCATTATCACTAGTTTTACCAAGGGATCCCTCAGAACAGGAGGCAACAGGTTTTCCAGGCACCAATTAACGGTCGTAGTCACTTTTGCAGGAATTCTTACAGCAGGCAATTTCATCACCTATACCTCACTCTAAACCAAATTTTATATCCTAAACTAAAAACCCGGCTTTTCCTAACCGCACTTTGTATCCCCAATTTTCGGGAAAGCCGCGATGCCCCCGAAATCGTTTTATAAGCCGCCAGCCTGACAACCCTTGCAAAAGAAAACCCGCCGCCGCCTAATTCTTTCAATCGCCTACGCGCGTATAGCCTTGCATTTTTATATGGGGTATAAGACAGAAACTCCGCCTGCCTGTCCCAAAAAATTAGTTCAGAGCCGTCAATCCCGCAAGCTTCCTCCGCGGTAACACTGCTTAGCATACCAAGCCAAAGCCCGTCCGATTCATCGCGGCTGCGTTCGTAGCTGTGTGTAACCTGCGCGCCATGCTCCCGCATTTTTACAAGCGGCCTGTTTATATAAACAAGCTTCCCGCCCCTAAGCATCTTAAACCATAAATCGTAATCCTGGGTAGTGCGCAGGCTTTCGTCAAATACGCCTGTGCGCGCGAAATGGCTTTTGTGAATTAGCAGCGAGCAGCCGTTTAATACTTGCCTTAGTATCGGGAACAGCCCGAAAGATAAATCCGCATGGGGATGTTTTTTCGCGATATCCATTGTTGTGATTGCCGCGCCGTGCCTGTCGATTACAGTATAATCTGAGTAGGCAATGCGCTCCGGGGAATCGGCGATTGCCGCGATTTGAAGCTCAATTTTATCCGGCGTATATAAATCGTCATGGCTAAGCCATGAGAAATATTCCCCGCGCATATTTGCAATCCCAAGATTTAGCGCCGTTGACACCCCGCCGTTTCCCTTCGCGAAATACCGGATTTTATCGCCGTAGGACAGCGCAATCTCCCCGGTCCGGTCTGTAGAGCCGTCGTTGACGATTATAACCTCTATCGGTTCATATGTCTGCGCCAAAGCGCTGTTTATCGCCTCTTTTAGATAGCTTTCCCCATTATACACCGGAATCACTATCGTGACAAGCGGTTTCACATTTTTCTCCATATCATGCGGTTGATAACATCGGTGTAGCCTTGGATGATTTTGCAGACCTTTATGCTTACGTTTTCGTCATCATAATCCGGGACATCGGCGCGGGGCGCATCCTTGAGCGCCGTTGCCATCTCCACAGCCTGCAAAATCGCCGTCCTGCCGATGCCGCCGACAATCATGCCGCCGCGGTCAATAGCTTCCTGGCGTTCGGTGCTTGTCCGCGCGGATACTGCCGGGAAGCCGAGGATTGCGGATTCCTCGGCGAGCGTCCCGCTGTCCGACACAACGCAAAACGCATTTTCCTGCAACGCGATAAAATCAGAAAACCCGAACGGCTCATGTGTGCGTACAAGAGGGTGGAAGCTTACCCCGCGCGTGTCGATTGCCTTTTGGCTGCGCGGATGGACCGAGTACAGCACAGGCATATTATACTTTTCAGCCAAGCCGTTGATCGCGCCGGCAAGCTCGCCGAAATTATGCTCATTGTCTATGTTTTCTTCCCTGTGCGCGGACAGGAGTATATATTTTTGCGGCTCTAAGCCCAGACGGGATAAAACATCGGACGGCCTGCGGCTTTGCAAAACCTCGCGCATGGGTGATCCGGTTACGAAGGTATATTCACGCTTTAGCCCTTCGGCAAGCAGGTTGCGCCGCGCCTGTTCGCTGTAGGGGAGGTTCACGTCGCTTATATGGTCAACAATACGGCGGTTGAGTTCCTCCGGCAGGTTTTCGTCAAAACAGCGGTTGCCCGCTTCCATATGAAAAACCGGTATCTTCAGCCGCTTTGCGGAAATCGCCGCAAGCGCGGAGTTCGTATCGCCGAGTATCAGCACGGCGTCCGGGCGCAGTTCGGCAAGGAGCGTATAGCTTTTCGCTATGATATTGCCGATAGTCGCGCCTAAATCGCTGCCCACCGCATCCAGATAATAATCCGGCGCTTTAAGGCACAAATCCTCAAAGAAGATTTCTCCGAGCGTATAGGCGTAGTTTTGCCCGGTATGGATCAGTATGTGGTCGAAAACCCGATCGGCAAGCTTTATAACGGCGGAAAGGCGGATAATCTCCGGGCGCGTGCCTAAAATTGTTGCGAGCTTGAGCTTCTGCAAAGTCATACCTCCAAATATATGGTGTCCGGCCGCTGCGGGTCAAACTGTTCGTTGCACCATATAAACATTATCATGTCGGCGTCACCGGTGTTCTCAATATTATGCGTATAGCCCGGCGGTACATCAACAATTTCCATCTTATCGCCCGATATATGGTATTCGACAACCTTATCGTCATCAATGCGCCGGAAGCGCAGGACGCCTTTGCCGCTTACAACAAGGAACTTCTCGTTTTTGGTGTAATGCCAATGGTTGCCCTTGACGATGCCGGGCTTTGTAATATTCACCGAAAACTGACCGTGATGCCCTGTCCGCAAAATCTCGGTGAAGCTTCCCCGTTCGTCTATGTTCATCTTCAGCGGGTATGCGAACTCATCCTCCGGCAGATAAGACAGATATGCCGCGTGAAGCTTCTTTGTAAACGGGTCGCTCAAATCAGGCAAAGACAGCAGCCCGCGGCTGTCACGAAAGCTTTCCAGCAGCCCCACGATGCGCCCAAGCGTGGCTTTATGCGTGACGGCCTGCGCGGGGGCGCCGTTTAGTGCGCGCCCAAACTCATCAAGCACATCGTCAATGTATGCAAGCGTCAATTCTATTTTAGGGTCGCTGACCGTAATGGGCAGACCGCGCGCGATGTTGTGGCAGAAGGTCGCGACCGCGCTGTTATAATTCGGGCGGCACCATTTGCCGAACAAATTCGGGAAGCGGTAAACAATTACCTTCGCGCCGGTTTCTTCGCCGTAAGCATACAATAGCCCCTCACCGGCAAGCTTTGACCTGCCGTAGGGGTTGTCCAACGCCGCCTGTGCAGACGATGATAAAACAACCGGGCAGGTGTTCGCGTATTTTTTTAGGGTTTCCAGCAGTAAAGAAGTAAAGCCGAAGTTGCCCGCCATGAACTCCTTCGGGTCTTCCGGGCGGTTGACGCCCGCCAGATGGAACACAAACTCAGCGTCCCTGCAGTAGCTGTCCAGCAGCGGCGGGTCTGTATCTATGTCATATCTGTACAGCTCATGCCCGGTAAGCGAAGCGCACAGGTTCCTGCCCACGAAGCCGTCCGCGCCGGTTATCAGTATCTTCATCAATACGCCTCCGGGTTCTGCCCCAGCAAAGATTTTTGCACATAGTCAAGCTTGAGCAGCAGCTCTTTCAGCTCATCACCGTTAAGCCTGTATGTGTTGTGGGATGTGTAATCGGCCGCTTCGGATACATTTGCCTTGCCGTCGCTGACATATTTCCCGTAATTCAGGTCCCGGTTATCAAGGGGTATGCGGTAATAGCCGCCCATGTCCTCCGCCTTTGCCATCTCTTCACGGGTAAGGAGGGATTCATACAGCTTCTCGCCGTGGCGTGTGCCGATTTCGCGGATATTAGCGGGATAGCCGAAAATCCCGCACAAGGTTTCCGCCAGCAGCTGAACTGTCGCCGCCGGTGCTTTTTGAATAAAGGTATCACCGCTTTTGCCATGGGTAAAGGCAAAAAGCACAAGCTCCACCGCGTCCTCAAGGCTCATCATAAAGCGCGTCATGTTCGGGTCGGTGACGGTAAGCGGCCGGTTTTCGCGTACTTGCTTAATAAACAGCGGGATGACCGACCCGCGCGAACACATCACATTGCCGTAGCGCGTAACGCAAATCGCCGTGGATTTCGCGCTTCTTGTCTTGGCAAGCGCGGTCTTTTCCATAAGCGCCTTTGACATACCCATCGCGTTTATGGGATAAACGGCCTTGTCTGTCGAAAGGCAGATTACATTCTTTACGCCCGCATCCACGGCGGCGTTCACGACATTTTCAGTTCCAAGCACATTTGTACGCACAGCCTCGCCCGGGAAAAATTCACAGGACGGCACCTGCTTGAGCGCCGCCGCCTGGAACACATAGTCAACGCCCTCCATAGCGGTGCGGACACTGCCGTAGCTGCGCACATCGCCGATATGGAACTTTAGCTTGCCGCTCTGGTATACGCCGCGCATATCGTCCTGCTTTTTTTCGTCGCGGGAGAATATGCGGATCTCACCGATGTCCGTGTCAAGGAAACGCCTCAGCACGGCGTTGCCGAAGGAGCCTGTCCCGCCGGTGATGAGCAAGGTTTTGCCTGTAAACATAATATCACTCCAATTCATTTTCCGCCGGTTTTATGGCACAGAGATACAGTGTCCTTGTGTCATTACTGCTGGGCATTATTTTTACAATATCGCAATATTTCAATAACGCCTTCTCGAAATTTCCCTTTGTGTACCATGGGTAGCGCTTTAGCCGCTCCTCGCCGAAATGCACGGCTGTAACGGGGTTGGCCTTGTCAATAAATTCGACTAGCAAATATTTCTGTGCGTATGACAAAAAACATTCCAATACAAGCTCAAAGCTTGCAGCCGCCAAATCAAAAACCAGATGATGCAGGATACCTAACGCTATTGCACATTCGCACCGCAGGCGCTGACCCGGTTTTCTCCACGGCACAAAAAGCATAGGGTTTCGGATCATATTCTGCTCGTGATAATTTTGCGGAAGAGGCAGTGCCGTGTCCATATATATAGGATAAATTGCCCCCCCCCCCGCTTTCGCAACGCGGTTTTGCGCGCTTATATATTCCCACAAATCATCAAGGCAGTTTAAATCAAGGTCAGTGCAGATTGAGTATTCAACCTCGTCCTGCAGCAGCCGTGATATGAGGCCCCTGTTCCCGGCTATATCAATAAAGGATTTTGGCTTTACCGACCGTATTAAC
>WRLS01000145.1 GCA_009776345.1 Oscillospiraceae bacterium
ACGAAGGGGGTGCCGTCCGCAGACGGCGGGGGTTGTTCCCCCAATCCGCCGCCAAAGGACAACCCCCGGCACTACGTGCCACCCCCTTCGTGCGCGAAGGGGGCATGAACCCTAAACTTGTTTTCCATTTCACACTTCCCGACAACTGCGAAACTCGTAGCAAATTAAACAGCGCATCCAAAGTTCGATAAAAACCGCACATAAAATCGTCTATTCTATGAATAGGCGATTTTAGCGGGGGAAACACCCCCGGCAAAAGGGGATGTGTAAATGCCTGTCAGGATAACAATTGCACAGGAAAGTGTCACGGCTTATCTTTCCGGGGAGATCGACCACCACAGCGCAAAGGGCATACGGGAGGAAATAGACGATACAGCGTCGCGGTGCCTTCCCGGGGAGCTTATACTGGATTTCAAGGATGTCACGTTCATGGACAGCTCGGGCATCGGGCTTGTCATGGGGCGCTATTCGCTCATGCAGGAGCTTTCCGGCACACTGCGGGTCGTAAATTTAAGCGGGCATATCAGAAAAGTAATGCGGCTGGCAGGGCTCGACAGGCTGGCGGTGCTGGAAAAGCAGGATTTACGAAAGGAAGTCAAACGCATATGAAAGCAATAAACACCATGAAGCTGGCGATCCAAAGCCGCAGCGTTAACGAGGGCTTTGCGCGCACGGCCACAGCCGCCTTTATCGGCCCGCTGGACCCCACGGTGGAGGAAGTTTCCGATATCAAAACCGCTGTGTCGGAGGCTGTGACAAACTGCATTGTCCACGGCTACCGGGAGCGCATCGGGATTATCTACATAACCGCGTCGGTTTACCCGGATAACAAGGTCGCCGTAAAGATAAAAGACAAGGGCTGCGGCATCGAGGACATCGGGCGCGCCATGGAGCCTATGTTCACAACCTCTACAGGCGGCGAGAGGGCGGGGCTCGGCTTTGCCGTGATGCAGAGCATGAGCGAGAAGGTAAAGGTTTCGTCGTCCCCCGGAAAAGGCACAACAGTTACCCTTACATTTCGGATACGGCAAAAACAATAATATTCCTGCAAATCCACAATTACAAGTAGGGGCGGGGTTATCCCGCCCGCAAAATCCGCGCCCGCCCGCGAAATCTTGGGATGGAATAAAAAATGAACAGCACGAAGGTTGAAAACAACAGCTTCGTTGAAAACAATATCGGGCTTGTCCACTCCTGCGCGGGCAAGCTTAAAGGCCGCGGGATCGAATACGACGACCTCTTCCAGGCGGGCTGTGTCGGGCTTGTCAAGGCGGCAAAGGCGTTCGACCATGACAGGGGCGTGCGTTTTTCAACCTATGCCGTGCCTGTTATTTTGGGCGAGATGCGCAGGCTCTTCCGCGACGGCGGGACAGTCAAGGTCAGCCGCACGCTCAAAGAACTTTCGCTGAAAATAAACCGCGCGCGCGAACGCTTCAGCCTGGACCACGGGCGCGAGCCGCTGGTCAGCGAGATCAGCGAGATACTCGGCGCGGACCAAGAGCTGGTCATCGAAGCAATCGCGGCGGCGGCACCGCCATTGTCCCTGACAGGCAGCGACGAGGAAGGCGGCGCGCAAATCGACTTGCCCGTGGATTCCCCCGAGGATATGCTCTCCAATTTAATCTCACTCAGGCAGGTACTCGGGCAGCTCGAGGACAAGGACCGCAAGCTGGTGTACCTGCGGTATTTTTCCGGCATGACGCAGGTGCAGGCAGCCGCACAGCTCGGGATGACACAGGTGCAGGTTTCACGCAGGGAAAAAAAGATCCTCCAAAACCTAAGGGCGCTGCTTTTGAAATAAAAAACCACATGCAGCCCAATGCCCCCTTCGCGCGCGAAGGGGGCAGGGACACAACGACAATTTCCTTCCCTTCCTAAAACCTAAAACCTGCGCGCAGCGCCGTAGGGGCGGCAACCTGCCGCCCGAAATCCCCCTCCTTGGAGGGGTGGCAGGCGTAGCCTGACGGGGTGGTTCGTAGGGGACGCGCCCCCGCGCGTCCCGAAATTACCAAACAATCAACATTATTGCATCGTAGGGTCGGGGTTCCATCCCCGACCGTGAATATTCGACCGGGCTTTGACGGTCGGGCATGGAAGCCCGACCCTACCCTAAATCCTAAAACCTAAAACCTCAATCCTGCGCGCAGCGCCGTAGGGGCGGCAACCTGCCGCCCGAAATTCCCCTCCTTGGAGGGGTGGCGCGGATGCGCCGGGGGTTGTCTTTGGCGGCGAATTACGGGGAACCCCGTCACTACGAACTCCCCCTGTCACTTCGTGACATCCCCCCGGGGAGGGGGACTTTTGCCTCCCTCACTGAGGGAGGTGGCGTCCGCAGACGCCGGAGGGAGTTGCTTTCAATCACACATCACACATTGTAGATATTGCACATAAATATTCCACTGCATATATATATATATATGCAATTACTCGTAGGAATTTATTGGAAAACAGCATTTTAACACTACCATTTATTTTCGTGATATGATATAATAGTTGCGGGCGTCGATTTCGGTCGAGCCGTCCCACGGGAAAATTGTATCATATCGTATAAGGGGTGTTAAGAATGGTTGCCGGTGGGTGTAAAGACAATCAGGAAAGCTCCTCATTGCAGTCGGCGCAGTTCTACGCGGAAATGAGCCGCCGCTTCGCCGAGGTAAGCGGCATTATGACATATGTCGTTGATTTCTATTCCGGCGAGATCCTGATGGCGAACAACCAGCTCGTCAGGATGCTGGGGCTGACGGAAAGCGAAGTCATCGGCAAGCGTTGCTATGAATTTTTCGGGGTTGGGGGTGCAGCCTCCGGCTTTTGCCCCGATTGCCCCAGAAAACGCCTGCTCAGCGAAAAAAGCTGCACGGAGGGTACATTTACATGGGAGCGTAGGCTGGATAAATACGGCCTGTGGGTAAAGGCAAGCGGCGGCGTGACTACCTGGGGGGACGGGCGGCTTGTACATATTGTTTCCCTTACCGATATTACCGATATAAAAGATATGCAGGAGCAGCTCGGCAGGCTGGCTTATTACGACCGCAACACCGACCTGCCCAACGCGCTTAGCTTTGAGCGGGACGTCTTCTCCGGCGGGGACAACTGCGAAAGGCAGGATGTCAAGGCGGTCTGCTTTGACCTGAACTCCCTGCGCAGGGTAAACGACATATACTCGCGCGAGGCAGGGGACGAGCTTCTGGTGGCAATCCGCAAATGGCTGACGGGCTTGGGCATCGGGAACAGCCGCTGTTATCGGCTTGGCGGGGACGAATTCTGCCTCGCGATTCAAGGCTGCGCCGCCGATACGGCCATGAATGCTGCCGAGCGCGTTAAAATACGCTTTGACCAGCCATGGGAGCTGCTTGTGGGCGGCGAGCTTGTCAATGTGTTCTGCGGCGTCACCATCATCGTTGTTGATGTGCAGAACCCGGGCATACAGCCGGAAAACTTCCTCAGTTACATAGAGCGCGGGCTGGACCTTGCCCGCAAAATAGGCGAGGTCATCTTTTTCGACGACAAGGCCGATGAGGACTTCCGCGACCGCATAAAACTCGAGCTGAGCCTGAAAAAAAGCGTAAAGAACGATATGGAGGGCTTCCGTGTCGTCTATCAGCCGATCATCGACCCGCAGACAGGCCGCTGGGCAAGCATCGAGGCGCTTTGCCGCTGGGAAAGCCCGGAGCTTGGCACTGTCTCCCCGCTGGAATTTATCTCAATGGCGGAGAGCAGCAATTTAATCGACAGCATCGGGCTTTGGGTGCTGGAAACCGCGGTTGCCGACTGCAAAGCGTGGGGGCTCGACAAATACGATGGCTTCTTCCTCGATGTAAATTTATCGCCCCGCCAGCTCGCCGGGGAAAGGATCGCGCAGCAGGTCAGCGCCATCCTGCAAAAACACAACTACCCCGGCAGCAAGCTCAGCCTGGAGATTACGGAAAGCTCCGAGATCAATTTTTCTAACCAGACCTTGGACGCAATATTAAGCCTCAAGGAATTGGGGCTGCGTGTCGCGCTCGATGATTTCGGCACGGGGTATTCCTCGTTCAACAACCTCAAGATCATCCCCGTCGACCTTGTTAAAACAGAGCGCTCCTTTATCTCGAATTTGGAGAACGACTCGTTCCAGCAGTATCTCATCTACTTGATGTCCGAACTCGCCCATACAGCGGAAATGAAGCTGATTGTCGAGGGCGTGGAAAACGACGACCAGGTTGGGCATTTACTGCGGGCGGGCGTGGATTATATGCAGGGCTACCTGTTCAGCATCCCCCTCGAAAAGCATGAGCTTCAGTCAAAGCTGGAGTATTTCGACCACCCCATGCCGTATTTGCCGCCGCACCCGACAGCCGGGCATAGCCTGGGCGATTTAGGCGGCGCCGGCTCGGCGGCCACCATATCGCCGGGGCTTTACCGCATACTTAACCGCTGTATGCGCCTTATCCTCAACGAAAGCGGGGACCGCGACGTAAACGGCGCGTTTGAGGTTCTCGGCCGCGGCCTAAGTCTCAGCAGGGTCGCGCTCCACCTCTATACAGGCGGCGTTGGCTTCATTGTAGGCGTGGAGTGGAAAAACCCCGAAAACAGCACCGCCGAGGACCCCACCACCTATTTCCTTACGGAAGATAAAGAAGAATTCATAAAAGCATGGCGGAAAAGGCTGGTAAAGGACGGCTACATTGTTTCCTACGGCCTTGAGCCGGGGCAGACGGACACTATAGAAAAATCCGGCATAAAATCCTCGGCGGCGTGCCCGGTATGGCTGGACGGGAAGCTTGTCGGCACGCTTATAATGGAATGTCACACCTATCACCGCCATTGGAGCAGGGAGGAAATTTTGCTACTCAGTGATATCTCAATGCTGCTGTCCTCCGCATATAAAGAGCTTGGGCAGGTGTGGCTGGATAGGAATTAGAAATTAGGAATTAGGAATTAGCAAGGGACGAAATTTATCGCACGGCCATATAAAAATTGTTTCACGTGAAACAATTGTTTGGAAATTGTGCGTAAAATGTTTCACGTGAAACATTTTATAGGTGCGGTGGTATGAAATATAATTAAAACCACCCCGTCAGGCTACGCCTGCCACCCCTCCAAGGAGGGGAATAATCTGCAAAGGCAAGTAGGCACGTAACCAAAACAGGGAGCGACACCCGGAAGCGCCCGCGCACGTAATTACAGCGGAAAAAGTCTTTGATTTCTTTTATTCCTAATACCTTTTTCCGCGTTCGAGACCTGGAGCTCGGCTCGGCTGAGCGATTGGGCGGATTATAGGGCAAAGCATATGACGTGCGCGATGAAAGGCACAA
>WRLS01000146.1 GCA_009776345.1 Oscillospiraceae bacterium
AGACGGGTGTTTTGCCTTCGGCAGGTTTTAGGATTTAGGTTTTAGTGTAGGGTCGGGCTTCCATGCCCGACCGTTAGTCTCAAATCGAATATTCGCGGTCGGGGATGGAACCCCGACCCTACAAATTCCTTCCCTTCCTAATTCCTAATTCCTATTTTCTAATCCCTATCCCGGATACCCCTTCCCCCCAAACACCGGCGGGATGATTTTCAGCTCTAACTGCGGAAGTTTGCCGTGCGCTTCCTCATACGCGGCGATTTCTTTGTCTATTTCGGCAAGGATCGCGTCCTTGTCCGGCATGGGCGCGGAGCTTATGATTCCCGGCGGCGGAAGCGGGGCATCCTGCGGGCATGGCTCTAGCAAAAATTCCCGCGCGATTTCTTCGTTTTGCTCACTTGTTAGAAGCCCGGTGTCAATTAGATTTTGCCCCCATCGGTGGGACGCGGACATAAAAGCGTCGCTTTTCATGAAATACTTGTATCTTATGGTATCGCGACGGGTTATGTTATCCTCAAGCTGGCAGTCGAGATGGTACCACACGCCGTCGATTTTCGCGGCGGTCCACGCGTGGTCCACAAGCCCGCTCCCATCGGCGGCGTAGGTCAGCCCCGGGACATACCGCGCTTCCATCCCCATGCCGCGCAGCAAAACCGTCAGCGCCGCCGCGTAATCCTCGCACATTCCAATCCCATACAGGAAAACACTCAGCGAGCGGTTTTCCTCAAAAGACGGCTGCGGGTCATTTTCCCCGCGCACGCGCCAAAGCTCCAAGCCGACAGGTTCGGTCAGTCCCGTGTTTTCGATCATAAAATCAAACGCCGCTTTGGCTTTTTCATATTCGCCCATATCCGGGTGCGCGAATTTTGCGATCACTTCTTGTGTAAGAATCTCGATATAAGTCGGGGCTTGCTCTTTCGGCGGCTGATCGTCCAAATCCAAAGCTTGCGGCTGATCCTGCACCGGCGGATTTTTCGGCTGTTGGTCTGTAATTACCGGCTGTTCTATTTGCACAGGCGGCGGCTCGGGTGAAACTTCACGGGATGAGCATCCCGCCAGCATCAAAATTGCGGCTGTGTAAAAAAACAATATTTTAAGCATCACTCGCCCTGCCCGCAAGCCGGTATGACATATTCGGTGAAAATACGCTGGGGCAAGTACGTGTCAGAAAGGCGGCTTGCCATCACCGTTACAAGGTTAAGCTCCGGCACGACAATGATATACTGCCCGCCGTGCCCCATCGCGTAAAACCCGCGGTACCCGCCGAAATCGCGCAGCCACCAGCAATAGCCATGCTCGCCCGTCCCCGGCGAACCTGCGGCTTGGCGGGATGTTGAACGCTCCACCCAATCTTCGGAGATTATCTGCCGCCCCCGCCAATTTCCTTTGTCAAGGTATAGCTGCCCGAGCTTCGCGGCGTCACGCGCCGTCATCTCAATGCCGTTTCCCGCGTCCGTGAAGCCCTGCGGGTCGGTGCGCCACCGCACGCTGTCCATCCCGAGTGGCCCGAAAAGATGCTCCTTCGCGAAATCAAACGCCGAAACGCCTGTTGCCGCCCGCAAAACCCCGCCGAGCAAATGCGAGCCGCCCGTGGTGTAGTTGAAAACCGTCCCCGGCGCGTACGACATATGCTGGCTGAAAACAAAATCAACCCAATTCTCGCTCCGGGAAAGCCGCATGAAATAATCCCCGCCCGCCCACTCGTTCCAGTAGATCCCGGATGTATGCGTAAGCAAATGCGCGACGGTAATTTCCCCTTTATCCTCCTGCCCCGGCTCGGCAAGCTCAGCATAAAATTCCGTCAGCTTCGCGTCCACCTCCAGCAGCCCGCGGTCGGCGGCAAGCCCTATAACAGCCCCGGACACGCTTTTTGTAACGGACGCCATGCGGAAAACCGTATTTTCATCGTAGCTTTCGCCGTCATCGTTGTTTGTTTTATAATACTCGCTGATGATCACGCCGTCCTTTACAATCAGCGCACAGCGTATATCCACCCCCGCAAGCGCTTCGTGGAACCGCGCGAGCATTTCGGAATCCACCCCACGATTTTCCGGGGAATCAAATTCCCAACTATTATCGGGCAGCGGGTCATCGTCGTCGTCATCTTCATCGAGCTGAAGGGCAGCGGGCTGCTGCACCGGTAGAGCGGGTTCGGGCGCGGCGATTGCGGGCTGTGACCCGCCGGTTTCAGGTTCTATAACGGCTTGCTCGCCCGCACAGCCACCAAGCGCGAAAATCAGCGCCGCGCAGATTGTTAAAATCACAGTTTTCCGCATAAAAGTACCGCCTTTTACAATTCATTATGAATTAAGAAATGCCTTCTTATTCATCTCCCTAAACCGCTCGGGCACGATTTCGTCAATCGCTTCCAGCCAGTCGCTTTCCGGCAGGTCAAGCTGTTTTGCCAAAAGCCCCAGCATCACCACATTTACCGCCTTCGCGCTCCCCGCGGCTTCGGCTTTGGCGAGCGCGTCCGCGGAAATCACTTTGACGCCGCTGTTTTCCAGCTTCTGCAAAATATCGGCGGGATAATCCATCGCGCCGGTGATGACGGGCATTGGGTCAATGCGCGTCTGCGCCGTGATTACAGTCCCGCCCTCTTTGAGGTAAGGCAGGTAGCGCGCGGCTTCGAGCGCCTCGAAGCAGAGCAGGAAATCAGCCTCGCCCGGGTCAATCACAGGCGCGCTTACTTCTTTGCCGTAGCGGACATAGGTCTGCACGGAACCGCCGCGCTGACTCATCCCGTGGACCTCCGAAAGCTTTACGTCATAGCCGTTTTTCATGAGTACCGCGCCCATCAGCTTGCTTGCGAGTATACTGCCCTGCCCGCCAACGCCGACCATCATGATGCTTGTTACTTTGCTCATAAATTTCTTCCCTTCCTAAATCCTCAAACCTAAAACCTTAATCCTGCCGCAGCCCGTAGGGGACGCACACCCGGGCGTCCCGAAATTACCGGACAATCAACAATATTGCATCGTAGGGGCGGGGTCATCCCGCCCGTAATTCCCCTCCCTGGAGGGGTGGCGCGAATGCGCCGGGGTGGTTCGTAGGGTCGGGCTTCCATGCCCGACCGTCAAAATCAAATCGAATATCCGCGGTCGGGGATGGAACCCCGACCCTACAATTTTCTTCCTTTCCTCAATCCTCAATCCTCAAACCTTATTCCTGCGCGTTTCGCGCGCCAAGCGCCCCTGCCCTGCAAAGCGTTACGCATTGCCCGCATCCCACGCACTGGTTACGGTCAATGGCCATCTTTTGCCCCGAAGCCCCGCTTGTGCTTTTCTTCATGCTGGTGGCGGGGCAGCCGATTTTCAGGCACATTTTACAGCCGGTGCATTTCTCCTCATCAACCGTGAGGGCGGGGCCGCGCACGGCGGTTTTCTGCAAAACGCAGGACCGCCGGAAGATTATCACACAGGACTCATCGCCGTTTACAGCCGCCGTTATCGCGTCAATTGTCGCGGGAAGGTCGTATGGGTCTATAATTTTTACATCCGTGATCCCGATTGCCCTGCAAAGAAGCTCGTAATCCACGGCGTGGGCGGGCTTGCCCATAATGTTGTAGCCGGTGGACGGGTGGTGCTGACCGCCTGTCATTCCGGTGGTTAGGTTGTCGAGGATCAGCGTGACGAATTTACCGCCGTTATAGGCGGCGTTAATCAGGCTGTTTATGCCGGTGTGCATGAATGTAGAGTCGCCGATCACAGCCACGGGCAGCTTCCCGCCGATTTTCCCGACGGCTTTTGCCGCGCCGTGTGCGCCGGAAATCGACGCGCCCATGCAAATACAGGTATCCATCGCGCCCAAAGGCGGGGCGGCCCCCAGCGTATAACAGCCGATATCCCCGCTTACAAATACATCAAGCTTGCTCAGCGCGTAAAACACGCCCCTGTGCGTACAGCCCGCGCACATCACGGGCGGGCGGGCGGGAAGCGCTTCCTCCAAGGCTTTGAACGGCAGCTTTTCCCCTAAGATTTTTTCGCGGATCATATTCTGCGAATACTCGCCGGTCAGCGGGAATATATCCTTGCCCTTTACCTCAACCCCCAGCTTGCGGCAATGTGTTTCTATAAAATCGTCCAGCTCTTCTATAACATACAGCGTCTTGACTTTAGACGCAAAATCGAGTATCAGCTTTTCGGGAAGCGGGAACACCATGCCGAGCTTTAGGTAGCTTGCCTTTTTGCCCAGCGCCTCTTTTGCGTATGTATACGCAACGCCGGATGATATTACGCCGATTTCCGTGCTGTTCAGCTCTATTTTATTTATCTGCGCGGTTTCGGCGTATTCGATAAGCTTTTGAGTGCGCTCTTCGGCAATCGGGTGGCGGGGCCGCGCGTTAATCGGCATCATGACATATTTCGCGATATTTCTTTTGTATGGCACAGCTTCCCGCTCTGTCCGCCCGCCGGTCACGGCAATACTGCGGCCGTGGGAAACGCGGGTTGTCAGGCGGATCATCACAGGCGTGTCAAACCGCTCGCTCAAATCAAACGCCAGCTTTGTAAATTCAAGGCAATCGCCGGAATCAGCAGGCTCCAGCATCGGGACCTTCGCGCCTTTGGCGTGGTTTCGGCTGTCCTGTTCATTTTGCGAGGAATGCATCCCCGGGTCGTCCGCCACCGCCACGACCAGCCCTGCGTTTATTCCGGTATAAGACACAGTATAAAGCGGGTCGGCGGCTACATTAAGCCCGACGTGCTTCATGCCGCTGAACGCCCTTTTCCCGGCAACCGCGGCGCCGATTGCGACCTCCAGGCCGACTTTTTCGTTGGACGCCCACTCGCAGTATATTTCATCATAACCGGATGCGTACTGCGTTATTTCCGTACTCGGCGTACCGGGATAGCTGGAAACAACCGCCGCCCCGGCTTCGTACAAACCGCGCGCGACAGCTTCATTCCCAAGGAGAAGCTCTTTCATTTTCTACCTCCATGCAAAGGCTGTGAATACTGCTGTATCACTAGGGTCATTCTACACGAATTGGCGGCTAAAGTCAAATTCAGAGGTTGTGAACCCTATATCCTGAAACCTATAACCTAAATCCTAAACCCTGCGGCGCAAAGCGCCGCTTGACATCGCCGCGATATCTCCGATATAATGCAGATGTGAGTTTCGCGGCGCGGCGTGCGCAGATTTTAATGTAGGGCGGGGGCTTGCCCCCGCCGAAATGCCGACCGGTTCACGGCGGGGGGAAGCCCCCCCCCCCCCCTGTTTTCGGGGGGTTTTTGTTGGGGAGGAAAGGAAAATTTTTTTCCTTTCCCATTTCTTAT
>WRLS01000147.1 GCA_009776345.1 Oscillospiraceae bacterium
GCGAAAATGGGGGTGTGTGGGGTGCGGGGGGGGGGGGGGGGGTTTTTGGGGGGGGGGGGGGGGCCCCCCCCCCCCGAAAAGCCCGCCGGGGCCGGGGGGGGGGCAACCCCCCGCCCTACATTGCCATGAATACGGCATCGGTTGTAATTCCGGGCGGCAGATTGCCGCCCCTACGGCCTGACGGCAGGTTTTAGGTTTCAGGAAATAAGGTTTCAGGAAGGGAAGGAGTTTATTGTGCCGTTTTTCAATTACACATCATATTTTCCGTGACACTCGCGCCCCCCTGTGCTATAATAAAATCAGCACATAAATAACAAATCCGGTGGTTAATCGTGAAAAAAAAGCTGACCTCGGCGTATTTATCTATCTTCTGCACAGAAATGTCCGTTATCTTCCGCGCGGGTATCCCCCTCGGGGACGCGGTGCGTGTGCTTCTCGCCGATGCGGACGGTGACAGCCGCACCGTCCTGCAAAGCATCTTGGACGGAATTTCCAGCAGGGAGCCCTTCTCCTCCGCGCTGGAGAAATCCGGCTACTTCCCCGCGCACATCGTCGGCGTCGTAAAGGCGGGGGAGATGGCGGGGCGCACCGCCGAAACGCTCACGGCGCTGGGCGAATACTACGACAGGATGGACAGGCTCGCCGTCACGGTAAAAAACGCCGTGTTCTTCCCGCTTGTCCTGCTCGCGATGATGTCGGGCGTGGTGCTTATTTTGATAACTCGCGTCCTGCCGATCTTCAGCGAAGTTTTCGGGCGGCACGGCAGCCGTATGCCGCCGCTTGCCGCCGCGCTCATGCGGCTCGGGCAGTGGCTTAGCAGCATTTCGGCGGTGTTTGCGGTGATTTTCGCCGTGATTTTGCTGATTGTATGCGTACTGCGCTTTTCTGTAAAAATCCGCGAAGCTGTCTTTGCCGCGCTGAAAAAACGCTACGGCGGGCGCGGGATTATGGGCGAGATTGCGTCCTATCATTTTATCACCGTGATCGCCCTTTGCGTGGAAAGCGGACTGAAAACCAGGGAAGCGGTGGAGCTTGCGTCGGCGGTCAGCGGCGGCACGGCCCGGACAGACAAAAAAAATGCTGAATGTGCGCGGCGTCTGCGGGACGGCGAAACCCTCGCCGAAGCAATGGGCGGCGCGGGCATTTTAAACGCGAGGGAAGCGCAGATGCTAAGCTTCGGTGCGCGCGGGGGGGCGACAGATTTAACCCTCGCGGAAATCACCCGCCGCAAAGAACGCGGCATTACGGATAAAATCGGGCGCATAATCGGCCGCATAGAACCGGCGATGATCGTAGCCGTTTGCGTTATCGTGGGCGTTATTTTGCTTTCCGTGATGGCGCCGCTTGTGGGCATCATGAATTCAATCGGGGGATAAAACATTGGAGGTAAGGGTTTTCCGCAGGGGGATATTCGATTTTCTGCGCGATACTTTGCCGATGCTCGCGTTTACGGGCATCGTGGCGGCGGCGGTTATGCTCGGATTATGGCAGGCGGAAAACTCAAGCAAAGCAGAAGGCCGCAGGCTCCTCGAGGAAGGCATAAAAAACGCCGTTGTAAGGCACTACGCCATCGAAGGCAGCTACCCCGAAAGCCTCTCGCTGATAGAAGAAAAATACGGGATTTTTATAGACAGGGCAGGATATAATGTGTTTTACCGCGTAATTGCGCCGAATATCATGCCCGATATTACCGTGGTGGAGTTGAGCTGACAAATGAAACCCACAGGGAAAATCGGCGGCGCGGCCGCACTGATGCTGTTTTGCGTTTTCGTAATGTCCGTGTTCACTGTGCTGGCTTTGGGAATCGGCACATACCAAAACATCGCCGCCGCTTCAAGCAGCGGCTACGGGGAGCGCACCTGCCTTTCCTACGTCTGGACAAAAATAAAGGCGGGGGATGAGGCGGGCATGATTAGCACCGGGGATTTCCACGGCATCCCCGCCCTGTTCATAGACGAGCGGCACGGCAGAGCTACTTACCGCACGGCGATATATTTCTACGATGGCTGGATACGCGAGCTGTTTTACGAAAGCGGGTACGATTATCTCCCGCGGGACGGCGTGCCGATTGTCAGCGGCAAATCATTTACCGCGCAAACCCTGAAAGACGGCTTGATTGAAATATCATCCGGGGATGAAAGCCTTTTGATACAGGGGGCGCAGTGATAGGGATGAATATTCGCGCAAGGGTTTCTCTCTTTCTAATTGAACAGCTCGCCGCTGTAACTATTTTCGCCGTATGCGCCGCCGTGTGCGCTTCGATTTTTGCACAGGCGTATTTTACGGCGGCAGACGCAAGGGACTTAAACTATGCCCTTCTTGCCGCAAAAAACGCGGCTGAAGCATACAGGTCATCTGGAAGCCCGGAAGCCGCGGCTCGGCAATTGGGCGCACATACCGCAAGCAGCCCCGATGAAGCCGCTGTGTATTACGACAGTGACTGGCGTATTTGCACGGAAGCGGAAGCCGCGTATGTTTTGCGCATGGCAAGCGTGGATGACGATAGCGCGGTGCTTTTATGCTCGCTTTCCGTACAGCGGAAATCCGGCACGGAAATAATCGCTTTTACCGTGGCATCGGATAGGGGGCAAGCCGATGGATAAAAGCGGGATAGGCATTGGAAGCACATCTGTGGTGCTGATATTCGCGGTGCTGTGCCTGAGTTTTTTCGCGCTGGCGTCCTACACCTCCGCGGAAAATGAAATGGCGCCGGCAAAAGCAGAAGCAGCACTGGTCAGCGGCTATTACGAAGCCGACGCGCTGGCGGTAAAGATCGCGGCACAGCTAAAAAATGCGTCCGCAATCCCCGATAACATTTATGGGGTGGAAATACACCGGCGCACGGAAGAATCGGGCGAACAGATTATTATAGAATTCGCCTGCCCCATAACCGACAGCAAGGAGCTATATGTCAGCTTATCCCCGGAGCGCGGCATTCTGTCCCGGCGAATGAGGGACACGCAAAAATGGCAGCCGGACACAAATATGCCCGTTTGGCCGGGGCAGATAGAAATTAGAAATTAGGAATTAGAAATTAGTAAGGGAAGAAGCAATTAGTTTTTGTCCCAAGAAAAAGTGCAGGCTACAATGGCAAGCAGGCACAAACCTAAAGGAAAGAGCGGCGCCCGGAAGCGCCCGCGCACGTAATTACAGCGGAAAAAGTCTTCAAATATTTCTTTTTCAAAATTCCTTTTTCCGCGTTCGAGACCTGGAGCTCGGCTCGGCTGAGCGATTGGGCGGATTGTAGGGCAAAGCTTTTGACGTGCGCGATGAAAGGCACAAAGCTATGAAGCTTGTCGTAGCGGGGGTTCGGGGTCTCCCCGGTGTGTTTTGTTTCTTTTGCACAAGCAAAAGAAAAGCCCCCGCGGCTTGAGCGGCCTTCGGCAGGAATAAGGTTTTAGGATTGAGGATTTAGGAAGGGAAGAAAATATAAGTTTCGCCCTTTTCCTAAAACCTGAAACCTAAATCCTAAAACCTGCGGCGCTCCGCGCCGCACCACCCAACCCCGCAAAACTTATCTAACAATGGAGCTATTATGGATCTTAAGGAATATCTGCTGCAAGCGGTAAATATGCACGCGTCCGATATTTTTATCGGTTCGGGGCGCAAGGTGCTGTTCAGGATTGGCGGGCTTATCGTCCCGCAGGGCGAGCGCGCGGCAACCCCCGCGGACGTGGAAAAAATGGTAACCGGCCTGTACGAAATCGCCGGCAGGCCAATTGAGCGTTATAACAAAGACGGCGATGATGATTTTTCCGTCCAGCTGGAAGGGGCGGCGCGTTTCCGCGTAAGCGCGTTCCGCCAGCGCGGCACAATGGCGGCGGTAATCCGCGTGGTGGCGCTGCGCATACCGGATTATACACAGCTGCGCATCCCGGATGAAATCATGGGCATAGCATCCGCGAAAAGCGGGCTGGTGCTTGTCACAGGGCCCGCGGGCAGCGGCAAAACCACGACACTCGCCTGTATACTCGACAGGGTAAACCAATCCCGCAACTGCCATATAATCACGCTGGAGGACCCGATAGAATATTTGCACGAGGACAACAGGAGCGTTATAAACCAGCGGGAAATTTCCATAGACACAGGGTCTTACATCACAGCACTTCGCGCCAGCCTGCGCCAGTCGCCGAATATAATTTTGCTGGGCGAAATGCGCGACCTGGAAACAATCAGCACAGCGATGACCGCCGCGGAAACCGGGCATCTTGTAATTTCCACACTGCATACCTCCGGCGCGGTAAATACGCTGGACAGGATCATCGACGTTTTCCCGCCCGGGCAGCAGCAGCAGATACGCGTACAGCTTTCCATGGCGCTCAGGACAGTGGCGTCCCAGCAGCTTCTGCCGGATATCTCCGGCGGTCTGGTCCCGGCGTTTGAGATTATGCACGTAAACAACGCCGTGCGCACTTATATACGCGAGGGAAAGACACATCAAATCGACGCCGTGATCGAAACCTCGTCAAACCAGGGCATGATCAGCATGGACGCGTCAATCTCCAACCTCTTCAAAAACGGCCACATCACCAGAAAAACTGTAATAGATTACAGCGAGTTTGACCTAACCGAGGATTAAATTAAAATAAAAAATAAATGGGGTAACAGCAATGGAAAAGAAGCACAGCGTACTAATCGTGGACGACGAACCCGCGAACATACAGGTACTTTCACACGCGCTGGGGGACGAGTACAAGCTTTTCGCGGCGACAAACGGCCCGGACGCGATTGAGGCGGCCGTGAAGCATCTGCCGGACATCATCCTGCTGGATATTATAATGCCGGAAATGGACGGGTACGAGGTTGTAGCCGCGCTGAAAAGCAGCGACACAACAAAAAACATCCCCGTCATATTCCTGACCGCAAAAGACGGCCCCGAAAACGAGAGCCTCGGGCTGGAACACGGCGCGGACGATTATATTTTTAAGCCATTTTCGCGCGGGCTGCTTTTACAGCGCGTGAAGATGCACCTTGCCTTCGGCAGGTTTTAGGATTGGTAGGGTCGGGGTTCCATCCCCGACCGTCAAAGTCCGCTTGAATATTCGCGGGCGGGCATGGAAGCCCGCCCCTACATCCCTTCCTAAAACCTCAATCCTGCGGCGCTCCGCGCCGCTGCGAAGACCGTAGGGGCGGGCCCGCGGGCCCGCCCGGAAATTCCCCCCCTGGGGGGGGGGGCGGGGGGGGCGGGCGGGGGGGGGGTTACCCGGGTTTGTTTTCTG
>WRLS01000148.1 GCA_009776345.1 Oscillospiraceae bacterium
GGGGGGGAAGCCCCCCGCCCTACTTTGTCATGGGGTTTTTAGGTAGGGGCGGGCTTCCATGCCCGACCGCAGGATATTCGATTCGCTTTTGACGGGCGGGGATGGAACCCCGCCCCTACGATGCAATATTATTAATTGTCCTGTAATTTCGGGGCGTCGAGGACGCCGCCCCCTACACATCCATGCAATATAATTTGTGCAAAATTGTTTCACGTGAAATATTTTTTGTGTAGGGACGGTGCGCAGGTTTTAGGTTTCGGGATTTAGGAAAGGGAAGAAACACATAGCTTCTTCCCTTCCTAAATCCTGAATCCTAAAACCTTAATCCTGCCGAAGGCCGCCGAAGGCCGTCGGTCCCGATAGCGGAAATGGCGGCTGTGCCAGCGGCTTTAGGGCGATTGATAGCAGAAGTACCGGGTTGTCGTCCGCGGCGATACGGTTCGAGCGAAGCTCCCCGCAGAAGCGGCAGCGGTGGATAACCGCCCACTCGCCGTCTTTACGTACCCAAACGCCGATTGGATCCATTATCCCCCCGCACATCGACAAACGGTCGCCCGGCTCATCGTCTAAATGAAGGCAGGAAAGGCAGTTATAGCAGTGGTTGCGGTGCCTTGTCCCTGCGCCGTCAGGTACATTGTTTGTGCCGCAGACCTTGCAGACGAAGCTTTCTCCGGTGGGTCCCCTGTTTTTCATCGGCGGATACCCCCATCCTTTTTGCGCCTGCGCGACCACATGGCGATTTCTTTGTTGCGGGCCTGCTTGCCGCGCATAAACTCAGCCTTGCTTTCGGCGTAGCCAGCCTCATGCCGCAGCTTTTGGTAGCTCAGCCAGCGTTTTGGGGAAAGCGCGCCGCCTTCAATCGCCGCGCGGACCGCACAGCCAGGCTCGTTTTCATGCTTGCAATCGGAGAATTTGCAGGTGCCGAGCAGCGCATCGATATCCGCAAAGGTTTCGCTAAGGCCTTCTTGCGCGTCGAAAAGCCCGAGTGAGCGCATACCCGGCGTATCAATGACCGCCGCGCCGGACGGCAGCATGAAAAGCTGGCGGTGGGTTGTAGTATGCCGCCCGCGGCTGTCGTCCTCGCGGACCGCGCTGACCTCCATGACATCCCTGCCGATCAGCGCGTTTAACAGCGAAGATTTCCCGACGCCTGACATCCCCAAAAATACAACGGTTTTCCCGGGAGTGAGGTAATCGCGCAGCCTGTCAAGCCCCAGCCCCGTAATAACGCTGACAGGGATCGCGTCAATGGCGTTTGCGGCTGCGTGTACGGCTTTTAATTGCGGGGAGAAGTCCCCGGCAAGGTCGGCCTTGGACAGGATTATCACAGGCACAGCCCCGCTTTGCCGCGCGAGTACGAGGTACCGCTGTATCCGCCCGATGTTAAAATCGCGGTTTAAAGAAGACATGATAAACACATAATCGAAATTTGCGGCTATTAGCTGTTCACCCGCGTGTGCGTTTGGGTCGGGGTCGCGCCGCGCGAAAAACGTCCTGCGCGAAGTTGTGCGGATGATTTGCCCGTCGCCGCCCTGCTGCGGCTGTACGAGGACAAAATCCCCCACTGTGGGGAAAGCTTCTTCCCCGCCGCCGTAATACGCCCCGGTTTTTAGCTTGCCGAATATTTGCCCTTGTGCGCATACAAGCTCATACCGGTCACGGTATACCGCCGTGACCCTGGCGGCCTGTGCGTTATGGCTTTCGCCCTCCTGTATAATGGAAGGCGTCAGCCCGTAGTTTAGAAGTTCTGTCATACGGTTCCTCCATAAGTTTAATTAGCTGATTAGCCCGAAAAAATAATGTTGCAGACATTAACCTTCCTCCTTAAAAATTTATTTTTTCGCAAAAAAAAGACACGACCCTCGTCGTATCAGCGCGTGCGGCTATTCACGATAGGCTTCATAATGCGGCACACAAAACACAGGACCATATGCCCCGGATCATATGCCGATATTCTGTTTTAACCCGCCGCCACCTCTATAACCAATACCGACACAAACACACCCCTTTCTAATATTTTTGCCTCTTGGCAAATTATATTATAAATCACGCGGGCAGGATTGTCAATCCTGTAATTTTATACAAAGCTATGTATAATTACACAGTTGCTGTTGCTTTTTCCCTTAAGCTGTGTTATGATATGAAAAACTATTCATTTCGATGGTATTGCCAATGGATTTCACACTTATTAGAAGCAGGCGCAAAACAATAGCTATCCAGGTGAAAAGCGGCCCGGAGGTTGTTGTTCGTGCGCCGATGCGGATGGCTAAGCGGGATATCGGCAAGTTTGTGGAAAAGCACCGCGGCTGGATAGAAAAACAGCTTGCGGCGGTAATCGCGCACGGGCTGAAAAACCCCGAGCCGACAGACGCGCAGATTGCCGAACTGAAAGCACGCGCAAAGGCGGAGATCCCGCCCCGCGTAGATGTCTTTGCAAAAATCATGGGGCTTTGCCCGTCGGGTGTGAAAATCACGTCCGCACGCACGCGTTTCGGCAGCTGCAGCGCGAAAAACAGCCTGTGTTTTTCGTGGCGGCTGATGATGTACCCGCAGGAAGCCGTAGATTATGTGATTGTGCATGAGCTTGCGCATATAGTACATAAAAACCACGGGCGGGATTTTTACCGTACAATTGAGCAGGCACTGCCGGATTATGTTTGGCGCAGAAGCCTGCTGAAGAGGTGAGGCGGCGCCTTCGGCAGGATCTATGTTTTAGGATTCAGGATTTAGGAAAAAGACGGAACTTGTTGATACCCCCCTGCCCCCTTCGTGCGCGAAGGGGGCATGAACCCTAACTTGATTTTTATTTCACATTAGTATGCAAACTGCGAAACCCGTAACCGCTAAAAATCACACCATATTTGAGATGAGGTAAAACCATGTTAACACGCAAACTAACGGCAATTATCACAGCGGCGGTACTTATAACCCTGACCATAGTAGTGCTGCGCGTCATACCAAACGGGCCCTTTAGCACTGCGGTTAATGCTGTTTACCGCGAAGCCTTCCCGGACGATAACTTCCGGGCGTATGTGCTTAGTGATGTTATAGGTGACGGCAGGGGCGGTGATGATGTTATAACTGCCGCCGATAAAGACATTATGGCGGCGCTGACGAGTTTGGATGTTAGCGATATAGGTATTGCCGATATGACAGGGCTTGCATATTTTACCGGGCTTATTACGCTTGAGTGCTACTATAACCAGCTAACCGAGATTGATGTTACAAACAACCCCATGCTGGAAGATCTTGATGTTTCACGCAACCGGTTAACCGCTCTTGATATTACGCGCAATCCCGCTCTAAAATTTCTTTATTGCCAAGTCAACCAACTAACCACGCTGGATATGTCGGGTAATCCCGAACTTACTTTGCTCCAGTGCAATGACAATCAATTAACCGAGCTTAATGTTACTGAGAATCCCGCGCTTACTTGGCTTTTGTGCACTAACAATCAGCTAACCACGCTGGATGTTACGCAAAACCCCGTGCTTACTTTGCTTGAGTGCAGCAATAACAAACTATACGAGCTGGATGTTACGCACAGCCCCACGCTTGCTTCGCTTGAGTGCAGCAATAACAAACTAACAGAGCTGGATGTTACACGCAGTCCCGCGCTTACTTTTCTCCAATGCAGTAACAACCGGCTAACCGCGCTGGACGTTACGCACAACCCCGCGCTTACTTCGCTTCGGTTCGATAATAACCGGTTAACCGGGATTGATATTACGCTCAATCCCGAACTGGATTCGCTTTGGTGTCATGATAACCGGCTAACCGCGCTGGATGTTACGCACAATCCCAAGCTGGAACGGCTATACTGTCAAGACAACCAACTAACCGGGCTTGATGTTACGCAAAACCCCGCGCTTATTGTGATTTGGTGCTATAATAACCGGCTAACCACGCTTGATGTTACCAATAACCCCGCGCTTGCCGCAATTGAATGTTATAACAACTTTATGGGAAATAATCCCGACATCAGCGTACCGGGCTGGCAGAACTGGTTTAGCGTTGCGGGGTATAGCGGGAGTGAAAATTTTTACTACTTCCCGCAGCTTACGGTAGAATAGGAGCATTAAATGAAAATCATCGACTCGCATATGCATTTTTCGGACATCGCTACATTCAAGCACAGCGCCTACATCTGCTCCGAGCTGGATTATTCCGAGAAGGGGCATCAAAACGAGGCGCGGGAAAACGGCGTTGTACATTCCATATGTATGGGGCTTAGCGAAATCCCGCCCGACCTGTTCCCGTCCGGGGACGCAAAAACTCCGATGCTCGCCGACCTTACCGAAAAGCTCCCGCCGGATATGTCCCTGTGCCTGGGGATAAACCCGCATACGCTCACAGAAAAAAGCCTTGGCGAAATGGAAGAGATGATCACCGGCAAATGCGGCGTTGTCGGGATAAAAATTTACGCGGGATATTATCATTTCGACGTATCGGACCCGGTTTACGACCCTGTCTATAAGCTTGCGGAAAAGCATGATATCGCGGTGGCGATACATTGCGGTGATACATATTCCGAAAAAGGGCTGCTGGTTTATGCCCATCCGCTGACTGTGGACAGGCTGGCGGTCAATCACCCGGACCTGCGCATTGTAATCTGCCATATCGGCACGCCCTGGATTTTTGACGCCTGCGAAGTAACCGCCAAAAATAAAAATGTATATGTGGATACATCCGGGCTTTTAGTCGGGAACAGGGAATTTGTCGCGAAGGCGGCGGCAAACCCGCTGGTAGTTGACCGTTACCGCAGCGCGCTGACTTATCTTGAGCGGTACGACAAAGTGATCTTCGGCACGGATTGGCCGCTTGCCGCGATGGATGAATACATTGGCTTTTGCAAGCGGCTTGTCCCGCAAGAAGCACATGGTATGTTTTTTTATGAAAACGCCGTGAAGGTTTACAGGTGTTGTTAATAGTCTGCGCCAAACGCACGAGCATACACAGTGCATAAAACTCTGTAGTGGACGCGCCCCCGCGCGTCCCGAATTTACCGACAATCATCAAAATTGCATCGTAGGGCGTGACGACTCGAACCGCCGCAACTACGCAGATGTGGTTATAACACGATTTCATCTTCGGTTATTTTTCACCGCTCAAGCCGCGGGGGCTGTTACTTTGCAACGCGGCAAAGTAACCAAAACGCGCCGGGGAGAC
>WRLS01000149.1 GCA_009776345.1 Oscillospiraceae bacterium
GTGTGGGGGAGGGGGGGCCGGGGCTCCCCCGGGGGTTTTTCCTTTTTGGCGGGGAAAAAAAAGAGCCCCCGCGGCTTGAGCGGTGAAAAATAACCGTAAATGAAATCGTGTTAAAACCACCCCGGCGCTCCGCGCCACCCCTCCAAGGAGGGGAATTTCGGGCGGGAAAAACCCGGAATTACAAGCTTCTTCCTTTCCTAACTTCTAATTTCTATCGGAGGTCCCTCTTATGCGTCTATTTACCTGTTTGCTTGCCTGTGTTATATTTTTTACAACAGCGGGCGTTAATGTAATGGCTGATGATACCGAAAATAAGCCCGGTGCGGATTATATAAAATGGGTTGATTTTGACATCCCTGCGGGGGCGCTCGGGAAAGCGATGGACATTGATATAAAAACATATGACAGCGGAAGCCATATAAGCTGGATAGAAACCCTCGCGGTTCTCGGCACAAAATACGGCGGGGAATGGAAAAAATATAAAGCGTCCGACATGGACAAAATATCGCAGAGGCTCGGCGAAAACGAAACCCCGGAGCAGATTCTTGAGGGCTATGAAAACTACAGCTATTTTTATGGGGCGTACAGCGCGGTGCTTTCGGGTTTCCTTGGCGAATACGAAAAAGAAGCCCCCGACAAAGAAAACCCCGGGGGCAAAATTCTGAAAAGCGGGTACGGGCTGAAGGCGTATTCGCCGATCGCGGAGGGCTTTCACTTCAGCCATTACCGGGATTTCGGCGCGTCAAGGGGATATGGCTACAGGCGCAGCCACCTGGGCAACGATTTGTGCGGCTCTGTCGGTACGCCGATTACCGCGGTTGAGGCCGGGACCGTCGAGGAGATGGGATGGAACAAATACGGCGGCTGGCGCATAGGCATACGCAGCTTTGACCAAAAGCGGTATTATTATTATGCTCACCTGCGCAAAGGGCATCCCTATGCCCAAAATATAAAAATCGGCGACGAAATACAAGCCGGTACGGTAATCGGCTATATGGGCATGACGGGCTATTCCGAAAAAGAAGATGTAAACAATATGAAGATACCGCATCTGCACTTCGGGCTGCAGCTTATTTTTGACGAAAGCCAAAAGGACGGGGACAACCAGATCTGGGTGGATGTTTACCAGCTGGTGGAGCTGTTGCAGCGCAACCGCGCAACGGTGGAGCGCACAGAGCCGTCCAAAGAATATGTGCGCAAATATAATTTGTATGATGAGAGGTTCCCTAATCCCCAAAGAGCGCCGCGGAAAGATACCGCTCCCCTGTATCCGGCAGGATAACGGCAATAGTTTTGCCCGCGTTTTCCGTGCGTATTGCGGCCTGCATGGCCGCCCAAAGCGCCGCGCCCGAGGATATGCCGACAAGCAGTCCCTCTGTTTTGGCGATATCGCGCGCCGATTTAAAAGCATCCTCATTTTTCACCGTAATAATTTCGTCATACACGCCTGTGTTCAGGGTTTCGGGGATAAAACCCGCGCCGATGCCCTGGATTTTATGCGGCCCCGCTTTCCCCTCTGAGAGCATCGGGGAGTCGTATGGCTCCGCCGCTATTACTTTTATATCCGGGTTTTGTGATTTTAGGTATTCGCCTGCGCCGGTTATAGTTCCGCCTGTGCCAACCCCGGCAACGAAAATATCTAAACTGCCTTCAGTGGCTTCCCATATTTCGGGGCCGGTGGTTTCGCGGTGGGCGCGCGGGTTGGCGGGGTTTGTAAACTGCCCCGGGATAAAAGCGCCCGGTATTTCCCGCGCAAGCTCCTCGGCTTTTTCTATAGCGCCTTTCATCCCCTTCGCGCCCGGTGTCAGTACAAGCTCCGCGCCGTAGGCTTGCATCAGCTTGCGGCGTTCTATGCTCATGGTTTCGGGCATTGCTATGATAATCCGATAGCCGCGCGCCGCCGCGATGGATGCCAGCCCGATGCCGGTATTGCCGCTTGTAGGCTCGATGATAACAGAGCCGTGGGTGAGCTTGCCGCTATTTTCCGCGTCCTCTATCATGGCTTTTGCGATACGGTCCTTTACGCTGCCTGCGGGGTTCATGTACTCGAGCTTTCCGAGCAGTGTCCCGGAAAAGCCGTGTTTTTGCGCATACCTGCGCAGTTCCAGCAGCGGCGTATTTCCGATAAGGCCGGTTATGCTTTTTGTGATATTCATCATAATTCCCTCCTGTTGGGTTTAATTTATACTATTATACTATGATTAGTAAAGAACTTTTTCCTTCGGCAGGTTTTTAGGATTTAGGTTATAGGTTTTAGGATAAGGACGGTGCGGCAAGTTTCTTCCCTTCCTGAATCCTGAATCCTAAAACCTAACTCCTGCCGAAGGCAAAACACCCGGCTTCAAAGCGGCAAGACGCTTTGAAGCCACCCTCTTTAAAAAAGAGGGTACGTCCTACGGTTGTTTTGTGCTTTTTATTTGAAAGAATAAATCTTGTTGTAGCCTTACCCTCTTTTTTAAAGAGGGTGGCGCAAAGTCGAATTTATTCGGCTTTGTGACGGGTGTTTTGCCTTTGGCAGGTTTTTAGGATTTAGGTTATAGGTTTTAGGATAAGGACGAAGCGACAAGTTTCTTCCCTTCCTAAATCCTCAATCCTAAAGCCTTAATCCTGCCGAAGGCTACGCATTACGGTAATAATTTATCAAACAGCCGTCCAAAATAATCTGCCGTTCATCGTCCGTAAGCCCGGAAAGCTTTAGTGTAACCGGGCATTTGCCCAAAATATACGCGGGGATTTCATCCCGTTTGCTTTCCACCGCGGCGCGGATATCGGGGATGAAGATGCTGTCGCCTTCAGTGAATGGGGCGTCTTCGTCTAAAATAAACGGCAGCATCCCCCAGTTGATTAGGTTGGAGCGGTAGCGCTTCGTGGCGTATTCCCGCGCGATATTGGCGAGCGTGCCCAGCACCTTTTGGCAGGACGCGGCCTGTTCGCGGGCGGAGCCGTCCCCGGGCTTTACCGCGTAAACTACGCTGCCGATGCCGGTTTCTGTGATATTCAGCCCGCTGTAGATTTTTTGAGCCATCTCAAATTCTGCCTTCAGCGCAGGGTCGGAAAGCGGATCACCGCCGCTTTCGCGGAGCTTTTCGGGGGCGGCAGCGGCCTTTGCGCGGGCGACGTATCCGGGGTCCCTGCGGGATAATGTAAACTCTGCAAGGCGCATGGGGTTGGAGCGGAAGCTGGAGGTTTCGCCGGAGGGGATAAGCTCGTCCGTTGTTGTGACGGGGTCGGTGATGAAGGACGCGACGCGCAAAATCAAATGCTCAGCCAGCGGCGGCATCGGCGGCCAGTCCGCAATGCCCGGCCCCAACGTGAGCGGAAGCTCGGTTTGCGGATTGCCGCTGCCATTGTAGCAGCGGTTTTCGTAGACTTTGCTGTCGAAGAAATATTTGGGGGAGCTGTAAGCGATGTCAATATCCGCGGCGGAGGTCAGCGCGCCGCCGTTTCTTGCGGTGGCGGCAATGCTTCTCGCGTCCATTAGGGCGACGCTTGCAAGCTGGCCTTCGCCGGGTTTTGAGCCTTCGCGGCTCGGGAAATTGCGTGTTGCGTGGCGGATTGATAAAGCGTTGTTCGCGGGGACATCCCCCGCGCCGAAGCACGGCCCGCAAAACGCCGACCGTATGCTCGCCCCGCAAGTCATAAGGTCTGCGATCGCGCCGCTTTTCACAAGCTCGAGAAATACAGGCTGGCTGGAGGGGTAGACGCTGAGGGCAAGCTCATCCGCGCCGGTGGAGCGGCCGCGCAGGATATCGGCGGCGGCGCAAATGTTTTCAAACGTGCCGCCCGCGCATCCCGCAATTACGCATTGCTGTACATACAGCTTGCCGCCTTTAATTTTATCGTGCAGGGTAAAACGCCCGGGCGCAAGCCCCAGCCGCGACTGTCCGTCTTTTTCTACAGCGGTGAGGATATCATCGGGGCTTTCACTTAGCTCGCGGATTGTATATACATTGCTTGGATGGAAGGGCATTGCAATCATTGGCTCTACCTTAGAAAGGTCGATATCCACAAGGCCGTCATACAGGGCGATACCGCCGGGCTTCATCTCACGGTAAAAATCGGGGCGGCCGTGGGTTTCGTAGTATTCGCGGATTACATCATCCGTTTCCCAGATAGAGGAAAGGCAGGCGGTTTCGGTGGTCATTACGTCTATGCCAAGCCGGTAGTCGGCGCTGAGTGAGGCAATGCCGTCCCCGATAAACTCAAGCACTTTATTTTTTACACAGCCGTCATCAAACACCGCGCCGATTAAAGCCAGCGCAACATCCTGCGGCCCGACACCCGGGCGGGGTTTTCCAGAAAGGCGTACAGCGACGACTCCGGGCATATCTATATCGTATGTGCGGCCAAGGAGCTGTTTTACAAGCTCGGGGCCGCCTTCCCCGACAGCCATTGTCCCCAGCGGGCCGTAGCGCGTATGGGAATCGGAGCCTAAAATCATCCTGCCGCAGCCGGATTGCATCTCGCGCATATACTGGTGTATGACCGCTTGGTGCGCGGGGACATAGATGCCGCCGTATTTTTTCGCGGCGGAAAGCCCGAACATATGGTCATCCTCGTTGATTGTGCCGCCCACGGCGCATAAGCTGTTATGGCAGTTTGTCAGCACATATGGCAGCGGGAAGCGCTCCAGCCCGCTTGCGCGCGCGGTTTGGATGATGCCGACATAGGTGATGTCGTGCGAAGCCATGGCGTCGAATTTTACTTTAAGCGCGGACATATCGCCGGAGGTATTGTGCTTTTCTAAAATAGAATAGGCGATTGTGTTTTTCATTGCCGCCGCGCGGTCCGGCGTAACGCCGGTTTTATTTTTGATTATCGCGGGGGCATCGGGGCTGTCCGGGACGGCGTCCCGCGCGCCGAGGATGTAGACAGGTGTTTTTGTTACGGTTATCATGGTGTGATCTCCAATCGTTGAAAATGAGGGTTATTTAATGTGAGTTTTGCGGTTGGGCAGCAGCGCGCTTCGCACGCAATCACTTACTTTCTTTTTGCACCGCCAAAAAGAAAGTAACAAAGAAAAACGCGGCTCAGGGGGCTGGGGGCCGCTGCCCCCGCTCGCCCCCTAAGAACCCCCGCGACCCCCCGCAGAGGCTGTAGCGACC
>WRLS01000150.1 GCA_009776345.1 Oscillospiraceae bacterium
AAGGGTACAAGGCTATGCGGTTTGTCGAAATGGGGGTCCGGGGTCTCCCCGGCGCGTTTTGGTTACTTTGCCGCGTTGCAAAGTAACTGCCCCCGCGGCATGAGCGGCGCTATGCGCAGGATCTAGGTTTTAGGATTGAGGATTTAGGAAGGGAAGATATTTGTCGCTTCGTCCTTTTCCTAAAACCTGAAACCTAAATCCTTAATCCTGTGCGCTTCGCGCCCTTTGCCGTCTGGCCATGACCGTACTCACCGCCTGCCCTGCAATAAACCAGACATACCCCAAATTGCACAGCAGCAACGCCAAAAACAACAGCGCCGACCAAAGCGGCCACATCTTCAGCTCATACAGCGAAACAAGCGCTTGGCACAGCAAAATTGCAAGGCTTGCGGCTATCCGCAAAGGCTGCATATCAATCCGCATATATTTGCGTGTATCTATCGCCCTCACGACAAACACCGAGAGGTACGCCAAAAATGTAGCGAGCGCCGCCCCCAGCGGCCCCATCCGTGGGATCAGCAAAAAATTAAGCGCGATATTCACAGCCCCGCCCAGCGCCGTGGTAATTGTAAGCATGGCGTTTTTTTTCATGGCGTTGTAGATAGTGCCCAAGAATGTCACAAGGCAGGAAAACGCCATTGCAAGCAGTAAAACCACCGAATACCGCCATGCCTCGCTGTAATCCGCCTGGTTGGGCAAAATGCCGATAAACGGCTTAATAAGCATAATAAGCCCGGATGCCGCCAAGAAAACCAGTGAGTAATAGCTTTTGAATATGTTCGAGTAAAACCGCAGCCCCTCTTTGCCCCTGTATTCCGTGAACGCGGAAATCTGCCACGCAGAAATAAAAACAGCCGACACAATCGTGAGGATCGACGGTATCTGGTTTGCAAGGTGGAACACGCCCGCGTCCCCTTCGCCGCATATCAAAGTGATGAAAAAGCGGTTTGATGAGCCGGTAACCCACCAGAAAAGCGCGGTCGGCACAAGCGGGACAGAATATTTAAGCATCTTTTTTGCTGTTTGGATATTTAGCCCTTTTATCTTAAAAAAGCGGTGAAAGCGCAGCGCGGCAAACATAACGGCGGCGGATATGCCGTCCGACACAACAGTCGCGAGCATATACCCATGCCCGCTCATCCCCCTGCCGACTACAAATACGACTGCAAGCACAGCAAAAGCGACGGTATGGGCTATCCCGTCCAGCGCGAAAACGCGCACAAGCCCGCTTGCCCTTACGAAATGGGTCGAAACTGTCCTTACCGCGGACGCAATCACATAAAGCCTTATCAACCCCCCATAACCTGACACCATCGTGCCGATACCGTCAACCATGCCCAAAAGCGGGAACACAGCCAGAAAAATCAGGTATCCCGCCAAAACGGTAAGGATACCTGTGGTAAATATATCGCTGCGTTTTGCGCCCGGGTCAAGCCCAAAGCGGATCACGGCCTCATTGACGCAGAGATGCATCATAGGCAAAATTAAATTGCAGAACGCGGCGGCGGCGGAAAAAGCGCCCAGATCCTCCCTTGGGATATAATCCAAAAGGAAGAACGGCAAGATAAATACCAGCACCCTGGAGCCAAAGCTGCTGACAGAAAACAAGATTGTGTTGGAAATTAGGTTTTTGTATTTTCCCATTGACTTATGCCCTTGACCCTACAGCCTGCGCCTTGGCCTGTAGCCGCTGCGCCTGTTTGCGTTGTTGCGGATTATCATCATCACGATGTAGAATACAATCAGCATCACTATGCCGACTACCGCAAACTTGAACCAGAACGACCGCGTAACCTCCCGCACGCTCTCCAGCACGACCAAAATATACGAAGCGTCCACTGATTCCGCGGCGAGCAGATCCACACGCCCCTTTTCCTCGCCGTTGAGGATCAGCGCGGCTTCACCGATGCGGTCATGCTTTTGTACGGGGGCGACCAGGAAGTCAGGCACAAAAAGCTCAAACTCCACGCTCGAGGCCTCGATCTCAGTGGGCAAAAGCGCGGTGAAACGCTCCGCTGTCATAAGCCGCAGCCTGTCCTGCTCCATATTCAGCCTAAGCTCAATATCGCCGACGTGCCTGCCCTTATCCACCAGGGTTTTCACACGGAAGGTGTCGAACACCCATTCATAGAATTGGCGCGTTTCTACAAACGCCATCTGCCGCGGGAGGATGGCGCCGTCCTCATCTAAATACGGTGCGCCCATCACAACCAGCAGGTAGGTAAAACCGTCCTTTGACGCGGTGGAAATAAAACAGCGCCCTGCCTGCGGCAATGTGCCTGTCTTGACCCCCCTTACCGGCGGATAGTAGTTTTCGTTTTCCGGCACTATCATACGGTTTGTAGTTATCCACGGGATGCCGTCGGGGTGGAGCTTTATCGCGGGGCTTTGATACACCGTTGTATTGACGATTTCCATAAACCCGGGAAGCTCTATCGCGTGCATTGTAAGAAGCGCCAAGTCGTAAGCCGTTGTAACATGCTCGGGGTCAAACAGGCCGTTGGCGTTGACAAAATTTGTATTGCTCATCCCAAGTTCCCGAGCGCGGCGGTTCATCATGTCTACAAAGCCCTGCTGCCCCCCGCCGAAATGATGCGCCAATGACATCGCGACCTCGTTGCCGGAGGGGAGCATGAGCGCGTAGAGCGCTTCGCGGATTGTAAGCTCATCCCCCGCCATCAGCTCCGCGTTGGAAACTATGCCGTTGCCTTGGATATACTGGTAATCGTAGAGGAAATCCTGCACATACCCGGGATAGACGACAACGTCAAAGTCAAGGTCATCCGCCAGCTCCATTGCCAGAACGGCGGTCATAATTTTTGTAAGCGATGCGGGCGGGAGCTTTTCGTGGGCGTTTTGCGCGTATATAACATCGCCCGTGTCCATATTGTACAGATACGCGGCTTTGGACTGCACACTGAAATTCGGCGTAAAGCCTTCCTCCGCGGCATATGCCGTATGCGCAAATAGGCATAGCGCGCACAGCAAAAACACGGCCGTCCCCATCAAACGCGTCATCGGCAACACCCTTATCCATAATCTGTATTCAATTATATCACACTATCTGCTATATCCGCAACCAATTCGGACACAGTTTCTGCGGATAAGGGTTTTTTTCCGTCACAGCAGCGCAGTACCCGCCAATCCAGCTTTTCGGCGGCGTACAGCGCGGCTTCGCGGCAGCTTAAAAGATACTTGACATCCCGCTCGTGTATATCCATCCCGCCGCCGGATTTCATATACCGCTTTTCCAGAAGCGCGCGGGATGTGTCCGGATGCATATCAAGATAGATTACAAGGTCAGGCTCCGGCAGCCCGAGCTTTACAAATTCATAGTCCCAAAGCCATTTTATATAGCTGTCCCAACCGGACCGGGGCAGCTTCGCCATTTGGTAGATTAAGTTAGAGGTGGCGTATCTGTCGCAAAGCAAAACCGTGCCCGCGAGGTAATCGCGCCGCCAGTCTGTTTTGTACGAGATATAGCGGTCACAGGCATAAAAACTCGTAGCGGCGTAGAGGTTTACATCCTCCACACCGCCGATCTCCCCATCTAGGTACATTGTGACAAGTGACGAGGACTTGCTGTTGTAATCGGGGAATTTAAGCTGACGGAAGCGCTTGCCCTGTTTTGTGAGGGAGTCGGTAAGCAGCCCCGCCTGCGTGGATTTGCCGCTGCCGTCCAGGCCCTCCAGTATAATTAGCTTGCCGTTTTTATCCATGCTGTTTACCCCTTTTTTTACAGCTGATACTAATATCCGTTTAAGAAATAGACAAAAAATCGAGCAAAAGCTTTCGCATATGGGTTTTGCGAAAATTTTTTGTCCTCATTTCTAACGGAGATTAGTATGGTGCAGGTCCATCGCACACTTTATTATTTCTTCCGCGCTTATACGCGTTATTGTAGGCTCACTGCCGTCGGCACAGCAGCACGCGAGAAAATAACCGTTTTCCCGGTAAGAGCGTATATCTTTCATCCCCATCGTGTCAAAGCCACTAAGCGGGCGCGAAAACCCGCTGCCGTCCCGTTTTATATAGGCCTCTTTCCGTGTCCACACCCAAAGGAAGCGCTCATTCCAACCTTCTGCGCCGTGGTTTATATACGCGATTTCCCCGGGGGAGAAAAATCTTTCCGCCGGATTTTTTATCCGCCGATTTTCGGATTCTATATCCACACCGATTTCCTGCCTTGAAATGCCAACCAAAAACGCGCCGCCCGAATGTGAAACACTGTAGTGGGCATCCTCACCTGCGGCAATCGGTTTGCCGTGATCTGAGGGGGCAACAGTAATTTCGCGGCTGCTTTTCCCCGTCCGGCGGCACAGCAGAAGCATCGCTGTACACGCCGCCAGCGCGCTGACCTGCCGGTGCGGCCCGCCGCGCCTTCGGATATTTTTTGCCTGCCACGCCGGGACGCGCTCCAACAGGCGTTCCTGTGTTATAAGATCAATGGGGATGTCCGCGCCGGCACAAAAATACAGCTCTGTCATATAATCTTCCGATCGTATTATTGTACACAAGTTTCGCGGTTGACGGGGAGTGTGAAGTGCAAAACCCGATTTTGCCGTAGGGGCGGGGTCATCCCGCCCGAAATTCCCCTCCTTGGAGGGGTGGACGGCGTAGCCGGACGGGGTGGTTTATAACACGGTTTCATCTTCGGTTAATTTTCACCGCTCAAGCCGCGGGGGCTGTTACTTTGCAACGCGGCAAAGTAACCAAAACGCGCCGGGGAGACCCCGGACCCCCATTTCGACAAATCGCATAGCTTTGTGCCTTTCATCGCGCACGTCATATGTTTTGTCCTATAATCCGCCCAATCGCTCAGCCGAGCCAAGCTCCAGGGCTTGAACG
>WRLS01000151.1 GCA_009776345.1 Oscillospiraceae bacterium
TTAACCGGTGGGCGATGGTAATCCGCGTAACTTTTAATTGGTTAACGCTGTCAATTACAATCTTCTGCGTTTTGTTGTCCAGCGCGCTTGTCGCTTCGTCAAAGAACAGTATCTTCGGGTTCCCCGCCAGCGCCCTTGCAATCAAGAGCCTTTGCCGCTGCCCGCCGGAAAGCGTGCCGGCCCCCTCGGAAACCATCGTGTGCAGGCCCATGGGCATTTGCGTAAGGTCTTCCTCCATGCCCGCCTGCCTTACCGCGCGCATGGCGTCGTCCTGGGTTATGCCGGGGTTTGCGCCTGCGATGTTTTCAAAGATGCTCCCCGCCAAAAGCTGCCCTGTTTGAAGCACAACCCCAAGCTGGCGGCGCACAGAGCGCACGTCAAGCTGGCCCAGGCTTACACCGTCGAAATAAACATCCCCGCTGTCCGGCTGCTCGAAGGCGAGAAGTATGCGGAAAAGCGTCGATTTCCCGCTGCCCGAAGGCCCCACCAGCGCGATATGCTCGCCGCTTCGGATACGCAGGGAAACATCTTTTATGATCTGCGGCCCGTCCTTGTCGTAACTGAAATTGATATGGCTGAGCTCAATATCCCCGGTAAGTGGCGGCGCCTCGGTTTTCTGCTCGTCATATTCTGGCACGGCTTCAAAAATCGGCTTGGCCTCCTTATAAAGCGGACCGATTACATTTACGCTCATCACCGCCCCGGAAAGCTGGACACAGGACTGCATAAGCTTGCCGAAGGCGGCGTTGAAGGCGATAAACGCACCGGGGGAGATTTTATTGTCCATTAAGTTGAATATAGCGTAAAACAGTATAATCGACGAAATCAAGGTAATCGACGAGCCGAATACAGCCGCCCAATTGCCGATGCTCTCTTTTCGGAAGGTAATGGCGCGGGAATCCCTGAACATCCGAGACCAGTTGTAAAAGGTCCGTTTTTCCGATCCGGACATCTTAATTTTCGCAAGGCCCGAAAGCCAGCCGAACATCCTGCCGGAAATTTTGTTGTTTGTCTTTAGCAGCGTGCCCTCATGCTTTAGCTGGAGCCAGCCGAAGCCAAGGGAAACAAGCAATGCGATCAGCGAAATCGCAATCCCGATCCAGGCAAGGCGTGTGCTTTTGCGGAACATTACAATAATATAAAAGGCAGAAAATATGCCGGTCATGATGGTACTTACCGCCACGCTTGAAAGGACCTGCTGTATCTGCGAGATACTCATCGCCCGCATGGAAAGCTCGCCCGCCGTAAATTTCTTGAAAAACCCAACGGGAAGGCTCAGTAGCCTATCCCATACCGCCGATTGCAAATCCCGTTCCGCCGCGCCGGAGATACGCTGGACAGCGGAAGCGCGTGTAAACTCAAACGCAAATGTAGTCAGCGACAGCGCGCCCATCAAAAACCCGATCTGCACCAAAAGGTTCCTGTTCCCGTCCGGGATAACAGTTTCGAATACAATGCCTGTGATTTCCGGGGAAAGCATCCCCAAAAGCCCGCCGCCAATCCCCATCAGGAACACCCATGCCCAATCGGCTTTTCTTGTCCCCTGCAAGACAAAACGCAAAACATCCTTGCCGTTAAGGCTGTGCGTGGGCATACTGCGGTAAAACATCACCGCTTTCGGGTCCACTTTCTCCGCGATTTTTTTGGTCACCTTTACCCGCTCCCCGGTTGCGGGGTTAAACAATATGTAGCTGCGCGGGGTTTTTTGCAGGAGCGCCACAGGCTCGCCGCTTTCCTCCAGCTTTGCCAGAAAACTGCCCCCGTCTTGAAGGTACCATTTCCCGGAAAGAATGACCTCCCGCGTCCTAAAACGGGAAGCCGCCGCAATGCTTTCGACCGGGCTGTCAGGCAGCCTGCCCTCGCGGATTTCGTTAGAGACCGTAATCTCCATCCCGCATGAACGGGCAACGGCGGCACACGCCATAATAAGCGGGTCTTCTATGTAATCTCCGGATGCCGGCTCCCCCTGCCGATTGCCCCCCGGCACAACTGATTGAAGCGTATCCAGCGCGCCTGTCAAATAAGCCTGCTCCCCCGCGTAACGGCGGCGGTTGGCGTTTACGGTGCGCAGGGCCTCTTCCTGTACCTGTCGGTCAACCAGGCGGATAAATTCGCTGCCGAAAGCTTCGGTCCCGGTCTGCTCAAGATCGGTGCAGGCACGCTCAATTTGGTCGCGGGTATATCCCAGCCTTCGGCAGCACTGCTCAACCCATTTCTCCGTCAGTGGGCGCATATCAGCGGAAAACACGCTGTCAACCTGCGAAAGCACGCTGTCGCGCATCGGCACAGCCAATATGCCGCAGCGCGTGCCGTCCTCACGGGAATAGGGCGCGACGGAAAGGAGCAGCTCACCTTGCGCCACCTGGAACAGGAAATTCCGGGGCCCCGTCGGCGTCCCGTCCTGTGCTATTTGGCAGTGGTATACATTGATAATCCCTTCCTCCGGAAAAAAGGCGCCGCCTTCTTCGTGGAGCCAAAAAGGGATATTATCCTTCATTTCTAAAAGCGTAGCCATATGTATACTCCTGTTAAACCGCTGTTTGAATCAGATCCGCGTAAATACCGGGCGCGTTTTTCATCTCGTCATGGGTCCCGCGCTGTACGATTTTCCCTTGGTGCATAACGATGATTTCGTCACAGTCACGTATGGTACTCAATCTGTGTGCAACTACGATGCAGGTACATCCGCGCCTGCGGATATTGTCGTTTACGGTCTGCTCCGTGCGCACGTCAAGGGCGCTGGTCGCCTCGTCGAGGATCAAGATAGACGGGTTGATGGCAAGCGCCCGTGCGATTTCCAGCCTTTGGCGCTGGCCGCCGCTGAAGTTCGCGCCGCCCTCGCTGACCTCGCCGCCGTAGCCGCCGTCCCGTTCCGCGATGGCATCGTGGATGCAGGCATCCTTTGTACTGCCCAGCAAATGCGCGTCGCTGACTGTGCTGTCCCACATCGAGATATTGTCGCGCACATTCCCCTCGAACATTATGATATCCTGGTCTACAACAGACAGCGAGTTGTTGATTACACTGCGCGGCAAATCATCGCGGTTTACGCCGTCAAATATAATCTCGCCGCCCCAGGGGCGGTTGATCCCCGCGATTATTTTCGCGACCGTGCTTTTGCCGCTCCCCGAGGAACCGACCAGCGCCACCCTCGACCCGGGCTTTAGGGTAAGGTTAAAATTATCAATCAGCGGCGGCTCCAAAACATTGTAGCCAAACCGCAGGTCGCGGATTTCAACATGGCCCTCCAGCTTACGGAAGGCCGCCTCGCTTACGGCTTCCAGCGGCAGGTCGCGCTCAGGGTCGTTTGCCTCGTCCACGTCGTATTTATACACATCGTCCAGGCGCAGCATATCGCTTTTAAGCTTTTTTATTTGCAGGCCCATTTGCGTAAGCCCGCCGATCGGCCCCATAAAATTCCCCATCAGCCCTTGAAATGCAATCAGCGAGCCGACTGTCATGTTGCCGTCCAAAATTTGAAGCCCGCCCACGCATAAAACAATTACCTCCGCCAAGCCCGACAAAAAATTCGGCAGGGTCGTCAAAACCTGGTTGACGCGCCCCATCCTTTGCTGGCCGTTGAGCATTTTTGCGTGGTTGCCCGCCCATTTTGAAAAGAAGCCGGATTCCGAGCCTGTCGCCTTCAGCGTTTCAATCAAATACAATCCCGATACTGCGGTCCCCGCAAGCTTGCCCGAATCCTGGCTTAGTTTGCTGTTTAGTGCCTCAATTTTACCCGAGGAATAAAAAAAGTACAAAACATTAACTACAGCCAGCCCCAAAGTAAGCAAAGCAAGCAGCATATTGTACTGTGTCATAACCAAAAAATAAAAAACGAGCGTGACAATGCCGATTACGTTTTCCGAAAGTTCCCGGGACAAAAACGCCGCAACGCTGTCGTTAGAGCTTTGGCGCGAGCTGATGTCGCCGGGCGAGCGCTGCTGGAAGAACAAAACCGGCAGCCGCAGGATGTGCCAGAAAAAGCTGCCGGCGCCAATCAGCGCGATTTTTGTTTCCATGCGCAAAAGGTACCGCTGCTGCAGGGCGGTGAGCATCGCCTGTACCAAAACCGCCGCGCCCATGCACCATAACAGCGGCCGCAGCCACTCGTCTTTCCCCGCCAATAAAAGCTCGTCGATAAATATTCGGGCAAAGGCGGGTATTACAATTCCGGGGATTACCATCAACAGCCCTATGGCAATTAAAAACACAATCGCACCGCGCACGCCGCTTAGCCGTTTGCCCAGCGAGGACAGCATACTGCCTTTTTGCCCGCTGCGCACAAATTCTTCGCTAGGCTCGAAAGTCAGCACAACCCCGGTAAAAGAAAGATCAAATTCTTCATAGGAAACTACCCGCCGTCCGCTTGCGGGGTCGTTTAAGTATACCTTGCCGTTTTTGAACCCCTCAAACACCAGAAAATGGTTAAAATTCCAGTGGATAATCATCGGCGGTTTCATACCCGCAAGGTCGGCAGGCTCCTTGCGGAAGCCCTTGGCGGTAAACCCGAACATCCGCGCCGCCTTAACAATATTCAAGGCTTTGACGCCGTCCCTTGTAACACCGCATTTAACCCGCAGCTCTTCGAGCGGGATGTATTTTTTGTAGTAAGCGCAAATCATCGCAAGGGAGGCCGCCCCGCACTCCACCATTTCCATTTGCAAAACGGACGGCGTGCGGACCCTGTTGTTTTTGCGCGGGCATTTTGGTTTGTCTTCTTTTATCATACATACTCCACGGTGTAAGAAGTTGTGTTCATAAGCGAAATGTGCCGTAACGGCGAGCGGATTTTTTGCCGGACAAGGCAAATTTTCGCAGGAATACTCCATGTA
>WRLS01000152.1 GCA_009776345.1 Oscillospiraceae bacterium
CCATTTCGACAAGCCGTATAGCCCTGTGCCTTTCATCGCGCACGTCATATGCATGGTTCTATAATCCGCCCAATCGCTCAGCCGAGCCGAGCTCCAGGTCTCGAACGCGAAAAAAGGTATTAGGAATAAAAGAAATCAAAGACTTTTTCCGCTGTAATTACGTGCGCGGGCGCTTCCGGTGTCGCTCCCTGTTTTGGATTTATGCCTACTTGCCTTTGAAACTTTGTGCTTTTTATTTAAAAGAATAAATCTTGTTGTAGCTTTACCCTCTTTTATAAAGAGGGTGGCACCGTGACGACTTGTTCGTCGCGGTGACGGGTGTTTTGCCTTCGGCAGGTTTTAGGATTTAGGTTATAGGTTTTAGGTAAAGGACGGAACGACAAATTTCTTCCCTTCCTATATCCTCAATCCTAAAACCTTAATCCTGCCGAAGGCTCATCTGCTCCCCTTCATCCTCCGCGCGGGGGAAGGCGCCTGCCGCGGGAAGTGCCTTTGTCCGGAAGCGGTGCGGGTTTGTGAGCATACCGTCGGCATAGGGCTTTACGCTTTCGAGCGTGAGGCCCTTTCTCAGCGTCATTGCCTGGACGCCGATTGTGTTTTTCGTTGTCTTTGGCGAAAGCCCGCCCGTGTGTACGATGAGCATACGGTTGTTCGCCGCCCTTAAAAGAAACTCCGTGTCCTGCGTAATCTGATACATCGCGGCGGTACTGCTTTTATCGGAGTACGCGGCTATCAGCTTTTTGCGCTTTGTTTTGGTGGCGTAGCAGGACATATCCACCTTTGCGGCTTTGCCGTTCTCAAAGAAAAAGAGCATATAACCCGAATAATCCTTCGTGACCGCCATGTAGACGGCGGTTTCGCCCTCCTCCATCCCGAGCTTTGCGGGTATGTATTCCCCCATCACGCTTGCCTTTGTATCTGCGAAATCGCCGGCGCACGCCTTGTAAACCTGATGCTTGTTTGTGAAGAAAAGCAGGTCGGCGGCGTTTGTAGCTTCACACGCCTGTATTATCGCGTCGCCGTCCTTGAGCTTCTGCTCCCCGCCCATGCGCAAAGACAGCGGCGTTATCTTTTTAAAATAGCCCTCCGCCGTGAAGAAAAGATGCACCGCGTAATCCGGCACAGGCTCATCCCCCGCGTCCTCCGGCTCATCCGATGGGTAGTAGAGCATTGTCTTGCGCGGCTGCCCGTACTGCTTTGCCGCTTGCCGAAGCTCGGCGATGATTATCGCGTCGATTTTTTTCGCGCTGCCGAGGATCTCCTCCATCCGCGCGATTTCGTCTTTTAATTCGCCGATTTCTTTTGTGCGGTTCAGGATGTACTGGCGGTTTAAATGGCGCAGGCGTATTTCCGCGACATAATCCGCCTGTATTTCGTCAATGCCGAAGCCGATCATAAGATTCGGCACGACCTCGCGCTCTTCCTCGGTTTCGCGCACAATGCGCACCGCTTTGTCGATATCCAGCAGAATTTTCGCAAGCCCGGTGAGAAGGTGCAGTTTGTCGCGCTTTCGCCCAAGCTCGTGGAAAACGCGGCGCTTTACACATTCGCGGCGGAAAGCCGCCCACTCGCCTATAATCTCCCCGATGCCCATAACACGCGGCGCGCCCGCGATAAGTATATTAAAGTTGCAGGAAAAGCTGTCCTCCAGCGGGGTCATGCGGTAAAGCCTTTGCATGAGCTTTTCCGGGTCCGCGCCGCGCCGCAGGTCGATTGTGATTTTAAGCCCCTTTAAGTCGGTTTCGTCGCGGATATCGGCGATTTCGCGGACCTTGCCCGATTTTACAAGGTCGACGGCTTTGTCGATTATGGCTTCCACCGTTGTGCTTGGCGGTATTTCCGTGATGTCGATGCAGCCCGCGGATTTGTCATACGAATAGCGCGCGCGTACCCTAACCCCCCCGCGCCCGGTTTCGTAGATTTTGCGCAGGGCATCCTCTTCGTAGACTACATACCCGCCGCCGCTGAAATCCGGCGCCTTTAGCGTGGAGAGGATATCATGCCCCGGGTTTTTCATCAGCGCCTCTGTTGTTTCACAGACCTCTTGCAAATTAAAAGAGCAGATAGAGCTTGCCATCCCAACGGCGATACCGATATTTGAATTGACCAAAACAGACGGGAACGTCACAGGAAGCAGCGCAGGCTCCCGCATTGTAGAATCATAGTTGTCGGTGAAATCCACGGTATCGGAGTCTATGTCCGCGAAAAGCTGCGCGGCAATCGGGCTGAGTTTTGCCTCCGTGTACCGTGCCGCCGCGTATGCCATATCCCGCGAATAGGACTTGCCGAAATTGCCCTTTGAATCAACATAGGGATGCAGCAGCGCCTCGCACCCGCGCGAAAGCCGCACCATGGTTTCATAGATCGCGGCGTCCCCGTGCGGGTTCAGGCGCATTGTCTGCCCGACGATGTTCGCGCTTTTTGTGCGCGCCCCGGAAAGCAGCCCCATCTTGTACATGGTGTAGAGCAGCTTGCGCTGGGACGGCTTAAAGCCGTCGATGTCCGGTATTGCCCGGGAAACAATCACGCTCATCGCATAGGGCATGAAGTTTTTTTCCAGGGTTTCGGTGATGGGCTGTTCCATCACGATCCCGGCGTTTTCGATATACGCCGCACCGTCAGCGGCGGCATTGCGGTTCCCGGGCGTTTCGCCCCGCGGTTTTTTTTGCGCCAAAGGGTGGATTCATCCTTGTTGGATGTAGGGGCGGCAACCTGCCGCCCGTTTCAGGAATAAGATTTCAAGGTAGGGTCGGGGTTCCATCCCCGACCGCGAATTACCGCATCGCATCGTACAATGCGGGCGGCAGATTGCCGCCCCTACAACGTAATATTTTTATTGTCCGGTAAATTCGGGACGCCCGGGTGTGCGCCCCCTACATAGCGAAATAACGGTCTTCGTGCCACCTTGCCGGGTTTGTTTCTATGTAATTCCATATTTTTTGATATTCGGATTCGCCTCGGATAATGCGGTCGTGGAATGAACGCTGCCAAAGCTTCTTGTCAAATTGCGGATATAATCCGGCTTTGACCCCTCTGATATATTCATTTGTTGTCATCGTTTTAAACCAAGAGATAATTTCGTGTAGGGGCGGCCCCATGTGGCCGCCCGATAAAAAAATGATAAAATGCACATGATTTGGCATGATTACATATTTGTCAATATTTACATTGAATTTGCTTTCGATTTTAATCAGCCATTTTTCAGGATTATATAATGCCCGCGGTTCATTCGGGCGGCCACATGGGGCCGCCCCTACATCGAATACATGGCTTTTATTCTGTGCGCATATCGTCACAAAATATGCGCCGTTTTCGCTGTAATCATACCCCTGTAAACGTATTATTTTCCGTACAGGCAATTCGTCCATTCGTGGTTTTCCCCTACAACTTCTCTTTTATCTCTTTCCCCGCGTCGCGTATCATTTTCAGCAGGCCGTTAAACTCCCGCTCCAAAACGGCGTTTTTGTCGCGCGGACCGCGGTAGCTGTCGCCGGGCTGTTTTTGCGGCGGGTCGTCTGTTTGCTTTTGTGAATTTGCCTGTATGCTTTGGATCTTCGCGGGCGAGGGGTTCCCGCTGCTTTGCCCCCCGCGGGAGGCCACGCCGTCTACCCTTCTGCTTATCCCTGCCACTGCCCATCCTCCCCTTCCGGCGTTTGTGTGTGTTGCCCGGCGGTTGTTTCGGGCTCCGGCGTGTTCACTGTTTCCATGTATCTGTTCTGCGGGAAAAGATTGGGCGGTTCTTGCTCGGGGAGGTGTTCGGGTTCGGGTTCGGGATCGGGCGTATAGCTTTGATCCTCCACGGTAAATTCGCGCGTATGCTCCGACACGTCGGTTTCCTCGCGGGTTCTGCGCTCAATGACATACCGTGCGTACATCGACATTGACGCCAAACAATACGGCACTGCATAAAACAGCGGGGCAATAAACACGCAAAGCAAGAACCAGCCGATAAATGTAAGGAAAAACCCGAGCATATTCATCCTGTAACCATGCGAATACCGCACAGACCTGCGCAGTAAAGCCGTGATGCGCGCGCCCGGTTCCTCAAAAAACATATACAGCCCAAGGGTGTAACGGTTCATAAAACCGGCATAGAGTATCAGCGCCGCTACCATAAGCAGAACCGACACAAACAGCGCCAGCCCGCCAATCGCCGATGACGCCCTTGACTGCTCTTCCAAAAACGCAAGCCGCCTGTTTATAAGCGCCGCCGACATCCCCAGCATCGCCCCGGGCAAGGAGAAAAACAAAAATGCCCAAAGGAACGCGCGTACAGACAATGTGATAAAAAGCCATATAGCTTTACAGTAAAGCTTTGCGCTGTCAAAAAAGCAAAAAATCTCCGTATACGGCACAGGCACGCCTTCCGCGAGCCGATAGTGCCATTTCATGATTCCCAGCAAAAGCGGCGCCTCGAGCAGGACAGACGCGGCGACAAAAGCGGACAGGATAACAATTTCCGGCAAAGACATCCTGTTTGCGAGCAGCCCCGCGACGGTCATCCCCTCCGCGGCTTCGGGCGCCACAGTAAACAGCCGGAGCGCATATTGGCGCAGCCCGGCAAGGATAAGCCAGCAAAAAACCAGCGGCAAAGGCGCCGCCGCGGCCTTCCCCCAATTCCCGCGAAGGCTGTACTTTGCGTTTCTTTTTAATGTTTGAAAGAGCGTCATTTTGCCGGTCCTTTCTGATGATGACGGGGTTTTGCCTTGCGGCAGGTTTTAGGATATAGGTTATAGGTTTTAGGGTAGGGCGGGGGGTTGGCCCCCCCCCGGAAAACGGGGGCAAAATGGCGGGGGGGGGGACCC
>WRLS01000153.1 GCA_009776345.1 Oscillospiraceae bacterium
CTTGAGCGGTGAAAATTAATCGAAGATGAAATCGTGTTATAAACCACCCCGGCGGCCTTCGGCAGGATTGAGGTTTTAGGAATGAAGATTTAGGAAGGGAAGAAAATTGTCGTGTCGTCCTTTTCCTGAAACCTAAATCCTAAATCCTAAAACCTGCGGCGCTTTGCGCCGCCAGCCACCCCTCCAAGGAGGGGAATTTCGGGCGGGATGACCCCGCCCCTACGGCGCTTCGCGCAGGTTTTAGGATTAAGGTTATAGGTTTTAGGGTAACGGCGGAGGCAAGCCCCCGCCCTACGATACCGTTTTTAATTATGAATTATGCATTGGAAAGGTCGTGACCCGCGTTGACGCTATGGGCAAGAATATTAAGGCTGCTGGAATGGGCGCTGTTCGGCGCGGTCATGCTGGCGGTGGTGCTTTGGGCGGGATATCACATCTGGGGGGCGTATTTTAACCCGCTGGAGGTGGAAACCGTCTTTGAATACACGAAATCCTATACCGTGCAGGCGCATGGGATTGCTGTGCGCTACGAAACAGTGATTGAAGACGCCGCGTCGGGCATAGAAAACTATCTTTACGAAGACGGCACCAGGGTGACTGTCGGGCAGTATGTCGCGGAGTTTTACGAGAGCGCGGGCAGCGGCCGCAGTGTTAAGCGTATGCGCGAGATACAGGCGGAAATCGCGATGCTGCTTTCCGCGCAGGACAAGAATACCAATAACTTCGCCAATACGGAAATACTCAATCGGGATATCCGCGACCAAATCGGGCAGCTTTCTATTATGTCGGGGATGGGGCAGCTGGGGGGCGCGCATGAGGTGCGTGACAGCTTGACAAGCCTGCTGAACCGCCGCCGAGTCGCTACAGGCAAGGAAGACGGCTTTGAGGGGCGCATCGCGGTACTGCGCGCGGAGCTGGAATCTTTGGAGCGCGCCGCGCCCGTCGGCGCGGTGGTGGCGGCAACGGCCCCGTCATCCGGCTATTTTGTCAGGACGGTGGACGGCTACGAGCGCTACCTAAGCCCCGCCACTGTTGCGGGCTACAGCATAAGTGACTACACAAAGCTTATCCGCACAGCCATAAACCCGCCGGATACACATTTTGCGGGAAAAATTGTGACGAACCATAACTGGTACTTCGCCGTTGCAATGCGGCTGGAAAACGCCGAGGGGATGGTACAGGGCAGGGCGGTTACTCTGGTGTTCGCGTCAACCGGTGAGAGCGTGCCCGCCGTAATCCGCCAGGTGCTTACAGAACGCGACAACCCCGACGCGGTTGTGATTTTCCACTCCGAGCATGTATCGGGCGGCACGGTTAATTTTCGGCTTGAGGACGTGACGATCCATGTGGAGGAGATATCGGGACTTAGGGTAAACGCGCAGAGCCTTCATTATGTGGACGGTGTGCGCGGCGTGTTTGTCGTGGAGGACAGCATTATACGCTTCAAACAGGTGAACCCTATATACGAGGAAGCCGGTTTTGTGCTGACAGAACGCAATGTTGTAGAAACGCCTGATTTCCGCCCGGGCGAAGTGCGGCTGTACCACCAGGTGATAACAAGGGGGACTGATCTTTATGACGGAAGGGCGCTCGGATAAGATAGCCGCCAATTTAGCGCAAATACGCGCGGCGATAGAAAAAGCGTGCAAAGCGGCGGGGCGCAAACCGTCCGAGGTTACGCTCGTGGCTGTGACAAAAACTGTCCCGCCGCAGCCGGTAAACGCCGCGATACACAGCGGCGTGACGGTTTTGGGCGAAAACCGCGCGCAGGAGCTGACCGAAAAATACCCCCATTACGATAAAGCTACTGTGAAAATTCATTTTATCGGGCATTTGCAGACGAATAAAGTGCGGCAGATTATAGATAAAGTAGACATGATACAGTCTGTAGACAGCATAAAGCTGCTTGCGGAAATCGACAGGCAGGCGAAAAAGCACGGTAAAATCTGCGATATCCTCATCGAGGTGAATATAGGCGGGGAGAAAAGCAAATCCGGTGTACTGCCTGAAAAGCTGGATGAGCTTGTACGCGCCGCCGCGGATTTCCCTTCGGTGCGCCTTCGCGGGCTGATGGCGGTCCCGCCGTTTTTTGACAACCCGGATGAGAGCGGACCGTATTTTTCCGCCATGGAAAAACTATTTATTGACATTAAGGGCAAAAATGTGGATAATAGGGATATTGACATACTGTCTATGGGTATGTCCGGCGATTATATTGCGGCGATAAAGCATGGCGCGACCATGATACGCATCGGGACAGCGATATTCGGAGATAGGGCTGAAAAAGTATAACGTGGAGGTTTCCTTGAGATGGGTTTCGTAGACAAGTTTAAAAACTTCATCGGCTATCCCGATGACGGGTATTACGCGGACGAAGAGGATCTCGCCCAGGCGGCGGGCTCGGGCGGGTATTCGGGTTCCGCGCGCGTGGACGAGTTCCCCACGCCGGACAAGCGTTCCAACAAGGTTGTGAATATACACGCAACTACCCAGCTTAAGGTCGTGCTGGAAAAGCCGGAGCGCTTTGACGACGCCAGCAGCATAGCCGACCACTTAAACGATAAAAAGACAGTTGTGCTGAATTTGGAGGCCGCAGGGAAGGATGTTACGCGCCGCCTGCTGGATTTCCTAAGCGGCGTGGCATACGCAAACAACGGGCAGATAAAAAAAGTCGCCAGCAGCACGTATATCATCACGCCCTATAATGTTGATATTATGGGCAATTTGGTGGAAGAGCTGGAAAGCTCCGGTATGTTCTTTTGACACAGCCGCTTAACCTTTCACTGCTGACGGAGGAAGAGGCGCTCTTTTTGCGGAGGCTCGGGGACATGGCGGATACCGCCCGCGAAAAGGGCACCGTAAGGTTCACGGAGTTTTTAACGGAGCGCCTTGCGCATATCGCTGCGGAATATATACGCCAAAGCTCCGTGGAAAACGCCGCTTTATACGGCGGTTATGAAGACGCCGCGCGGAAAATGTGCGGGTTTTTCACGGATTTCGAGAAGCCCGCCCACGGCGCTTTCCCGATTGCCGGGATTACTGTTGCGTATCCCGGGGACATAAAGCTTTCGCACAGGGATTTTTTGGGGACGCTTCTGGGGCTTGGGATAAAGCGCGGGACGGTTGGGGATATACTCGCGGAGGACGGGCGCTGCGCGGTATTTGTAACAGAGGTCGTTTCGCCTGTTATTATGCAGGAGCTTGTCACGGTTGGCGGCGCGGCGGTTTCCTGTTCGCGCGGGATAGATACGAGCGCGCTCCCCCAACCGCGCTTCAAGGATATATCAGGCACGGTAGGGTCACTTAGGATGGACAGCCTTGTAAGGCTCCTCACAGGATACGCCAGGGAAAAAAGCGCGGCGATGATACGTAGTGGGCTTGTAAAACGTAACGACAATACAGTTTTGTCGGTATCGGAGGGCTTTGGGGCGGGGGATACAATTTCGGTACGCGGGTTTGGGAAGTACATCATCGACGGGACCGGCGGCCCGACCAAAAAAGGGCGGCTGACGGTCCGGGCGCGAAAATATATTTAAAGAACAATGCAAGGGGGACGCGAAAATGACTCCGAGCGATATACTTAATAAAACATTCCAGCGCGGCATGAGCGGCTACCGCACAGAAGAGGTGAACGCATTTCTGGCGGAAGCCGGCGAGTTTGCCAAACAAATTGTCGCCGAAAACCGCGACCTTACGGCAAAAATAGAAGTTTTGGCGGAAAAAATAAGCGAATACCGCAGCGACGAGGAAAGCTTGCGCGCGGCGCTGATCGGTGCGCAAAAGCTCGGGGAAACCGTTATCCGCGAGGCAAAGCTAAAGGCACAGGCGGTGCTGGATGTGGCGGCAAAGCAGGCGGACGATATAATGGGCGACGCAAAGCGCAATATTGAGCTGGAAAACTTCGCGCTGGAGAAAAAAAGGCTGGAGGCCGCGAAGTTCAAAAAGCAGCTTATAGATATGTACAGCAGGCATATGGAGCTGATTAACGCGCTGCCGTATAACGAGGGCGAGCTTGACCCGCTTCCGGCGGTCCCGTCGATTATCCGGCCATCCGAGAGGGATGGCGCCAGCGCCGCGCAGGTACTGCAAACAGCGCGGATAGAAGATGAAAAAGACCGTGGCATAGCGCCAACAGCCGCGGAGGAATTTGCGGACGTGCGCCTGGCTTTTGATGAAGTGCCGGAGCCGGACGCGGGGCAGGACGAATTCCCACGCAGAAAATCCCGCTTCGGGAACCTGCGTTTCGGGGAAGGCTTCGACCCGGTGAGGGATGAGTAGTCTGCGCGTAGCGCAGACAGGATTGAGGATTTAGGTTGTAGGTTTTAGGAAGGGAAGAAGCGATAAGTTTTATCCCAAGAAAAAGTGCAGACTACAAAGGCAAGTAGGCACATAACGAAAGCAAGGAGCGACGCCAGGCACAAAACCGCGCACGTAATAACAGCGGAAAAAGTCTTTGATTTCTTTTATTCCTAATTCCTTTTTTCGCGTTCAAGCCCTGGAGCTTGGCTCGGCTGAGCGATTGGGCGGATTATAGGGCAAAGCATTTGACGTGCGCGATGAAAGGCACGAGGCTATGCGATTTGTCGGAATGGGGGTCCGGGGTCTCCCCGGTGTGTTTTGTTTCTTTTGCACAAGCAAAAGAAAAGCCCCCGCGGCTTGAGCGGTGAAAAATAACCGAAGATGAAACCGTGTTATAAAACTCCCCCTGTCAACTTCGTTGACATCCCCCTCAAGAGGGGGACTTTGCCTCCCTCTTTGAGGT
>WRLS01000154.1 GCA_009776345.1 Oscillospiraceae bacterium
GCATATTTTTATTGAAACCGCAATATTGCGCTTCGCACAGTTTTTATGGTAGGGTCGGGCTTCCATCCCCGACCGCCTCAATCGAATATCGCGGTCGGGGATGGAACCCCGACCCTGCAAGTTTCTTCCCTTCCTAAAACCTCAATCCTAAAACCTGAATCCTGCCGAAGGCCCTACTTGTCTTTTTCCCAAAATAGGTATATAATGTAAATCAAATACAACTTTGGAGGGATATTGTGCGTTATAAAAAATTAGGCGGCAGTGACTTGAATGTATCGGTTGTCGGGGTCGGTACATGGGCAATGGGCGGCGACTTTTGGGGCAAGATCGAGGATGATTCCTGTATTGCCGCGATACAGGCGGCGCTGGACAACGGTGTTAACTTAATCGACACCGCGCCCATCTACGGTAAAGGCTACTCGGAGGAGATTGTCGGCAAGGCGATCAAGGGGCGGGACCGCTCCAAGATTATCGTCGCCACAAAATGCGGCATTGTATGGGGCGAAAAATCGGGGCGCGACGCGAGCGCGAAGACACTTCCCGGGCAAATCGATGCTTCGTTAAAGCGTCTGGGCGTGGATTATATCGACCTTATGCAAATCCACTGGCCGGACACGGATACCCCGATAGCGGAGTCTGTCGGTGCGCTTGAAGATTTACGCAAAGCCGGGAAGATACGCCATTTCGGCGTTTCCAACTTCTCTGTGCCGCAGCTGCAGGAGGCAATGGATGCCGGTGCGCTTGCCAGCACACAGCCGCAATACTCCCTGCTTGAAAGGGCGATTGAAAAGGATATACTTCCGTTCTGCGCGGAAAACAACATCGGCGTGCTGTCCTACGGCTCATTGGGCGCGGGCGCGCTGACCGGCAAATTCACTGAGCCGCCGCAGTCTGAGGGCACAGAAAAGCGTTCCAACTTCTACTCTTTCTTTGCGCCGGAGGTGTGGCCGAAGGTACTTGCGCTGGTTGACGTTTTGCGCGGCATCGCCGATGAGCGCCAAAAGCCCGTCGCGCACGTCGCCATCAACTGGGTCGCTCAGCAAACGGGCGTTACCACCGCGCTGGTTGGCATAAAAAATATCGAACAGGCGCAGATGAACGCTTCCGCCGCAACATGGGAACTAAGCGCCGAGGAGCTGGGGATAATCGCGGACGCCTATGCGCGCATTTTCTAAGACGATGGGTTATTATGTGATAAAAGAGATTTACCCGTGGCTTTACAGCATCCGCGACCATGATGTGTTCTGCTATGTGCTTGTCGGCGGGCAGCGAGCTGTTTTGTTCGATACGGCATACGGCATAGCCGATCTTCACAGCGCGGTGCGGTCTGTCACCGATAAACCGTATGATGTCATTCTCGGGCACGGCCATTTGGACCATGTCAACGGCGCGTATCAGTTTGACAAGGTTTATATGCACGAGGGCGATTTTGATCTTTGCCGCCTGCATACATCGCGGCCTTACCGCGAAAACTTGGTAAAAGCTTTCGCGGGTACAAATACAGACGCGCCGCCCGAATTCGACCGGGAAGCTTATCTCGCGTCCGGCGAGCCGAATTTGGAAAAGCTGGAAATCGGCAGGGTATTTGACCTTGGCGGCTTGAGTATCGAAATTGTTGACATGATCGCGCATACACAGGGTTCGATAGGTCTGCTGGTCAGGGAAAAGCGCGTCCTGCTGGTCAGCGACGCGGCGAATGGCCATGTGTGGCTGTTTACAGAAGAAACCCTGCCCCTGAAAGATTATGTGGAAATGCTGGAGAGGACCTACAGTTCTGTTCCGTTCGATACGTTTTTCATAGGGCATGATGACGCGCCGCTGCCGAAATCCGATTTTGTAAAATACATCAGCGCCGCCAAAGCGGTTTCCATGGAAAAATCCGTCCCTTACGAAACAGCGTACCTTCCCGAGCTGAAGCCGTATATATTCTCCCTGGACGGTGTGGATGTTATTTTCAGCGAAAAGAAGCTGGGCGGTCTTCGGCAGGATTAAGGTTTTAGGATAGAGGATTTAGGAGAAGGGAAGATATTTGTCGCTTCGTCCTTTACCTAAAACCTATAACCTAAATCCTAAAACCTGCGCTTAGCGTCGTAGGGTCGGGCTTCCATGCCCGACCGTCAAATTACCGTATTGCATTGTACAATTCGGGCGGCAGGTTGCCGCCCCTACGGCACAACACAATGTTTTCATGCCGGGGCGGGGTTCTGTCCTCGCCCGCGAGGTATTCGCTTTTCCTTTTGCGGGCGGGGATGGAACCCCGCCCCTACCCTAAAACCTATAACCTAAATCCTAAAACCTGAGGCAGCCATAGCGGCGCTATGGCTGCCTCAAGATAGGTGGATGCATATGAATATCACAATTACCGAAACCGGCCGTGAGCTTGACCGTGCCGGTGCCGTTTATGTAACACGGCAGGTGCTGATGAAACCGGACAGCGTAATCGGCGTGGTCACGGGGGACACTGCCGCCGGGGTGTATGACGAAATGGCGCGCCTGCACAGCGAGCTTGGCATAGATTATTCGCGCTGTAAAGTATGCAGCGTGGATGAATATGTCGGTGTCCGCCCCGATGACCCCGCAAGCTGCTTTTACAGGATAAGGGAGAGCCTTCATTCCTGCGTCAACCTCAGGCCGGAAAATATCTATGTCCCCAGCGGCCTTGCCGAGCCGCCCGAAAAAGAGCTTGGTATATTGGCTCAGACGCTCAGGCGCTTCGGGGGCGTTGACTTACAGATTCTGGCTGTGGGCGAGGACGGGCACATCGGTTTTAACGGCCCGGGTACGCCTTTTGGCAGTACGGCGCGCATCGCCCCTATCCCGCAAGCGACTGTCCTGGCGAAGTCGGGGCTATTCGGCGGGGAGGACAAAATGCCGCGCTTTGGTATTACAATGGGGATAAAGGACCTGATGGCGGCACGGAAAATCCTGTTCCTCGTAAAAGGCGGGCATAAGGCGGAGATTTTGTCAAAAGTCTTAAACGGGCCTGTCACGGAGGATATCCCCGCAACAGTTTTACAGCTTCATCCGAATGTGGATGTAATTGCCGACCGGGCGGCGGCGGCAAATTTAAATCTAGGCGGTCAAATATGAATGTGCTTGTAACATCGGGCGGCACGTCCGAAAAAATAGACAGCGTCAGGGGCATATCGAACATCTCAACCGGGCGGCTCGGCAGCTTGATTGCCGGCCGTTTTGCCGAAGAAGCGGATGTCGATAAAATCTACTATATTTGCTCCGGCACGGCGGTAAGGCCGGACTGCGGCAAAACGCAAATCATCCCGGCGGACAGCGTTGCGGATTTAGAAAGCGCTGTGCGAAACCTTCTCGGTAAAACTAAAATTGATATTATCATACACAGCATGGCGGTCAGCGATTACCGCGTAAGGGCGGTTTCATCCGCGGACGCGCTTGCTTTAGCGCTTGCGCAATGCTATGATAATACCGGTGAAGCGGATATTCGCGAAAAACTCGCGGAGCTGATTAAATCGCATGGCACGGACGAAAAATCAGCCGGCAAGCTCCCTTCAGACAAAGATGATATGCTGCTTTTCATGGAGCGCACGCCGAAAATCATCCCGATTTTCGGGGAGCTTTCGCCGCAGTCAACTTTAGTTGGGTTCAAGCTTCTGGACGGTGTGCCGCTTCAAGCGCTCATCGACAGGGGGCGCCAAATCCTCACTCAAAACAAATGCGCGTTCGTCCTCGCGAATGACCTGCGCGATATTTCGGACACGGGGCATATCGGCTATTTAATCGGCAAAGACGGCGGCTATACCCGCCATACAAGCAAATCCGAAATCGCGGACGCGATAGTTTGCGCGGCGGTCGGTGAAAGGCGGCGGTTAATTTGAGCGAAGTCGTATTGGGCGTAACAGGCAGCATTGCCGCTTACAAGGCGGCTGAAATCGCGAATATTTTAGTTAAAGCTAAAATCAACGTCAATGTGGTTATGACAAGCGCGGCGGAAAAATTTATCGCGCCGCTCACTTTTCAGACGCTGACGAAAAATCAAGTTTACACCGATATGTTTGAAGACACCGCGTACGGCGATGTCAGGCATATCACGCTGGCGCAAAACGCCGACTGCCTGCTTATCGCGCCCGCCACCGCGAATATCATCGGGAAAATCGCTTCCGGCATCGCCGACGATATGCTTTCCACCGTTGTCATGGCGACGGAAAGCAAAAAAATTATCATATGCCCCGCCATGAACACCGCGATGTATGAAAACGCGGCGACGCAAAGCAATATCGAAAAACTGCGCGGGCGCGGCTTCCTGTTTGTTGAGCCGCGTGAATCCCGCCTTGCCTGCGGCGCGTTCGGCAAGGGCGCGCTTGCGGATGTAGATGTGATTGTCAGCGCGGTCTATAACAGGATTCAAGATACAGGAAATAAGGATTTAGGGTAGGGCGGGGGCTTGCCCCCGCCGCAAAACACCCGTCACGAAGCGATAAATCGCTCCGCGCCACCCTCTTTAAAAAAGAGGGTACGTCCTACGGTTGTTTTGCCGCTATTATGTGAAAGAATAAATCTTGTTGTAGCCTTACCCTCTTTTTTAAAGAGGGTGGATTCAAAGCGGTTACGCTTTGAAGACGGGTGTTTTGCCTTTGCCCTGTCCCCGCCCCCTTCGCGCACGAAGGGGGTGCCGCCTGCGGGCGGCGGGGGTTGTTCCCGTAATTCGCTGCCAAAGACAACCCCCTGTCACTACGTGACATCCCCCTTCGTGCGCGAAGGGGGCGAAAAG
>WRLS01000155.1 GCA_009776345.1 Oscillospiraceae bacterium
CCGCCTCCTGTCTTTGGTTGTCTCTTCAACTACCATTTTACAGGCTTTGGCTTCTTGAGTCATTCTTTTTGTTGCACTTACATTGTAAAGCTAAGTTTTCTAATTTCTATCTAGCCTCACCAGCCCCCCCATCAGCTTCCCGAATGCTTTAAACACAGTAATCCTGCCTACTTGATCCGCCGCGCGCAGGTCGTAGGAGGCAACCAGCGCCCCGTCTACAATAACTTCTGTTTTGCCGAGGACCTGCCCTTTATATACCGGTGCTTCCACATCATCCACCAAAGTAATGTTTTGTGTGATGTTTTCCTTCGCCGCTTTGGAAACTACAAATTTTTCGGGCGGGTCATATGTAACCGCGACACCGCCATCAACGCCCCGTATTACGCGCACAGGCGTGAGCTGGTCATGGATCGGGGGCGGCTCGACGGTTGTGTAATTCGCGAAGCCGAAGTCAAGCAGGCTCCTTGCCGCCGCAAAGCGCTCGTCGGATGTCGGGCTGCCCATCACCACCGCGACAAGCGCAAGGCCGTCGCGCTCCGCCGTTGCGGAAAGGCAGCTCCCCGCGCCGTTGGTCGTACCGGTTTTAAGCCCGGTCGCGCCGCCGTAAAAGCGCACAAGGCGGTTTGTGTTTACAAGCTCGGTCGCGCCGCCCCGAAGAGAATCCATCCAGATCGTAGAGTATTCCTTTATCAGCGCGTGTTTCATAAGCGCGCGGGACATAACCGCAATATCCCGCGCCGTGGTAAGATGGCCCGGCTCGTCAAGCCCGGTGGCGTTGAGGAAATGGGTATTATTCATTCCGAGATCATGCGCTCGGCTGTTCATCATATCAATAAAAGCGTCATTGGTCCCCGCGATTTTCTCCCCGATGGCGACAGACGCGTCATTCGCGCTGGATATCGCGATTGCTTTCAGCAAATCCTCCACGCTCATCTGCTCATCGGGCTTTAGCCAAATTTGCGAGCCGCCCATGGAACAGGCGTATTCTGTGGGGGAAACCATTTCGTCAAGGCGTATGCGCCCGGATTCCAGCGCTTCCATCGCCAGCAGTAGCGTCATAACTTTTGTAATGGAAGCGGGCGGCAGCGGCTCATCCGGGTTTTTTTCGTAGAGGACCGTGCCGTGGTGCTGGTCGATCATGATCGCGGAGCGGGCCGGGACAGAACTGTCCGTGCCGCTCATTACCGGGAGCGCGGGCGGCAGCTCATCCTCCAGCGCGAGCATATCCAGCGGTTCCTCCACCAGCCTTGCCATCACCTGCACAGGTTCATCGCCGAAGGGGTCGCCGCCCGCCGCCGCCGTCACAGCGCCGAGCATCAGCGTCGCCGCAAGGGCCGCCGCAGCCATTTTTTTTAATAAAGCTTTCATATACATGACACCTCATCATCATAGATTATAAGAAGCAGTGTTTGTACCAATTCTATGCGGACAAATCCGGTGTCATGACAAAATACACTTCACTTCCCTAAAACCTAAAACCTATATCCTAAAACCTGCCGTAAGGCGCTGGACAACTGCGCGCAAGGGCTGTATAATATATTTGTTTGAGTTAAAAATGGAGGACGCAAAAAATGAAAACTGCAAAACGTATTATTTCTGTATTTCTGATTTTATCGCTGCTGGCCGCTGCGGGCTGCGCGAACCCTTCCTGGGTTTACTCCGCATACGGGATACAGGTTTCCCCCGGGGCGTATATCAGCTTTATCCTCGAAGCAATCGGCGAGCTTGAAGATGCCGACCGCGAAGCTTATGGGGAGAATGTGTACAACCAATATGAACCCCCGCCCCTTGCGCAGTTCCTCAAGCTTACCGGTAGCGGCGGTTTGACCTATTCGCAGATGGCGGTTTCCCGTGCGGCGGCGCTTTCACGGGAGTTTATTGCGGTCGAGCTTCTCTTTGCGGAAAAAGGCCTGTCCTTTTCCGATACGGACGAGCGGAATATCAGCAATTCCGCGGCGTCTAACTATATCTCCGGCAGGGAGTTTTTTGACCGCAACGGCGTCGGCGAAGCGTCTGTAAAAGCAGTCCACGCAAACAAGCTTAAAAAAGACAGGCTGTTTGCGCATATGTACAGCGAAGGCGGCGAGCGCGGCATTTCCGAAGCTGAGCTAATCAGCGCGTTTGAGGAAAGATACGCGCGGGTTGAGATAATGTTCATGCGCGTGGCGGATTGGGACGGGGACGAGGATGCGCAGGAAATGGCTTTTGCGCAGGAGTACCTCGAGCGTTATAAAAACGGCGAGCCGCTGGCGGATATCCTGTATGATTACGAAACCCGCATGGCGGGGGATGACGGGGAAGAAGTAGTAAAAACAGCCCCCGAACAGCTTATCATGCTTGCGGATATGAAAGCGGGGACAGACGACAGCGAGCTTATAAAAGCAGTCCGGGCCGCCGCGGTTGGCGAACCCGGCTCTTTAGAAGCGGAGGGCGGGAATTTCTATATTTTCCAAAAGCTCCCGCTTATGGATGATGAGAGTTTATTCCCGAGTATACGCCCACAGCTCCTTTTTGACCTTGCGGGCGATGAATTCGAGGAATATGTGACCGGTTACGCAAATACCCTAAATATTGAAGCCAATGCACAGGCAATCAGCCGTTATACACCGGAGCGGATCTGGACGAATAGATAGCGGCGCGGCAGCGCAGGATTGAGGATTTAGGGAAGGGAAGAAATTTGTCATACCATCCCTTACTAATTTCTAATTCCTATTTTCCATTTTCTATTAGCCTGTCAAGCCTCCGAAGGGTATCGGGCAGTTCGTCTGCCGCGCAGAAAAATGAACCGTAAAGCTCGCTTTTCAGCTGTGTGCATATTTCCCGCGCCTGTTCCCCCATGCCCATATCCACCAGCACAACCGCGCTGTCCACGCCATGCCAGGTCATGCGCAGGAGGCATTTGTTTATCATCCTCTCCACCTCTACCGGGTCGTCATACAATGTGATGACGCGGTAGTTTCCGCGTATTAGCCCGCCGCTGCGGCGAACGAATAAGTAATCCCCCAATACCGCCGCAACGCCCATAACCGCCAGCATACAAACAATAATCCAAAGAATGATGTCCATCTCAAGCCCTCCCGCGTATAATGCGCAGTTCGCAATGCGCAATTCGTAATTATCGTGCAATTTGCTATGATATAGGATATGAAACCTGCCCGAAAATGTGAAAACTTGACTTTTTGCCCGTAGCGGTGCTAAACTTAGTTTTGCGGGGGAGTAAAAATGAATCGGGAATATAAAAATAAATTTATCGAATTTATGCTGGGCGCGGATGTGCTGCGCTTCGGGGATTTTACCACCAAAAGCGGGCGGGAAACGCCGTATTTCGTAAACACCGGCAATTACCGCACAGGCTTGCAGCTTTCGGGGCTGGGCGGATTTTACGCGGAGATGATAAATAAAACGCGGGGGGGAAATTTCACCGCGATTTTCGGGCCCGCGTACAAAGGTATCCCGCTTGCGGCGGCGGCGGCTATCGCGCTGGCGGAAAAATTTGATACAGACAAGCCCTATCTCTTCAACCGCAAGGAAATAAAAGACCACGGCGAGGGCGGCGGTATAGTGGGGTACCAGCCGAAGGACGGCGACGATATTATTATTGTCGAGGATGTAATTACCGCGGGGACCGCCTTGCGTGAATCCATGGCGGCCCTGAACAGTTGTGCGAATATTACGGTAAAGGATATGTTTATTTCCGTGGACCGCTGTGAGTATGGCATAAATCCCAAAAAAACCGCTGTAATGGAAGCGGCGGAGCAGTTCGGCATAAACATCCATGCGCTTGTAACCGCTGTGGATATCCGGGAATATCTTCGCGGAAAAACAGGCTATGACGCGGTTTTGCAAAGGATGGGCGCATATATGGACAAATACTGCCTGTTTAAATTATAGCTGATTCAATCGAAAACGGCTGAACCGTTTTCGATTCGCGGCGAACGCCGCGCGCCGCCTTTTGGCGGCGTGAATCCTGCTGTATAGTCAATTTGTCTGCCGTAGGCAGACACTGCGGGCGATGCCCGCAAATTCAAAACGAAATCGTTTTGAATTGAAATTGCTATATAAGGTGAAAACGATGGGCAAAATAAAAATAATCGGCCTTACCGGGCAGACAGGCGCGGGGAAATCCACGGTCTGCGATTTGCTGAGAAAGCAGGGGCATCATGTGATTGACTGTGACTTGGCGGCCCGTGCTGTCACCGAAAAAGGCGGGCGGTGCCTTGCGGATATCGCCGCGGCATTCGGCGGTGATATCCTAAACGCCGACGGCACGCTTAACCGCGCAAAGCTTGGAAAGATCGTCTTTTCCGACAGCGCGGAAAAAAAGCGGCTGGAGCAGATCATCTTCCCGTATATTACGGAAAAAATCTTCGCGGAGATAGAAAGACTGCGCGAAAGCGGCGCGGAAGCTGTGTTTTTGGACGCCCCCACGCTTATAGAAAGCAGGCTTTATAAATCCTGCGATACGGTCATAAGCGTAACCGCGCCGCAGGAAACCCGCTTCCGTCGCATTGTCCTGCGGGACGGCTTGGATGAAGACGCCGCGCGCCGGCGTATGTCCGCCCAGCACAGCGATGATTTTTACACGTCCGCGTCCGATATTGTAATAGAAAACAGCGGGGATGAGCCGGAAATAGGGGAACTCCTTCGTGAATTGAGAATTGAGAAACCCGATGCACCGTAGGGCGGGGGGTTTCCCCCCCCCGAAAACCCCCCAGGTTACGGCCGGGGGGA
>WRLS01000156.1 GCA_009776345.1 Oscillospiraceae bacterium
TTACTTTCTTTTTGCGCCGCCAAAAAGAAAGTAACAAAGAAAAACGCGGCTCAGGGGGCTGGGGGCCGCTGCCCCCGCTCGCCCCCTAAGAACCCCCGCGACCCCCCGCAGAAATCGAAGAATCCACACTTGCCAGTACGACAAGCAAAGAGTAATCAACATGATACATCTTCCGTCCGCTTTCGCCCTGCGGGGCTCAAATGCTGGGCGCGGGGAAAAAGATAATAGGAAAAAAAGAAAACGAATTTTTCCCCGCTTCTTAAACCTTCAGTTAGCAGTGTAGCTTTGATGGACACTGAAGGCACAAAACTCATCGCTTCTTCCCTTCCTAATTCCTAGTTCCTAATTTCTATCCGCGGAGGAATATTTATGCAATCCATACGCCAAGACGGCAATTACAGCTTTGTTTTTTCGCGCTATGCGCCCATCGCCGCCACGGTCCGGCCCGGTGAAACAATCGAAATGTACACCGAGGACGCTTTTTGCGGGATGATAAAAGAAGAAACCGACCTTCCGAGCAAAATCGAACGCCCGGGCCCTAACCCGCAGACCGGCCCGGTTTATATCAGCGGGGCGATGCCCGGGGACACGCTCGCGGTGCATATACGCGCTATTAGCATTACCCGGGATTTCGGCATCAGCCAAATCTCCCCGGATTTCGGCGGGCTGCAGGGGACGCATTTTACGGCGATGCTCAACGCCCCGCTGGAAAACCGCGTGTTCAAGTATATTATCGACGGGGACCGCGCATATCATCCCATACACAGGCACCTCGCGTTTGAGCTTGCGCCGTTTATGGGGACAATCGCAACCGCGCCGAAGCTGGAGGCCGTTTCCACGATGACGCCGTTTGAGCATGGCGGGAACATGGATGTCCCCGACATCAAACCGGGGAATACGGTTTATCTTCCGGTAGCGGTGGAGGGCGCGTATTTTTTCACCGGCGACTGCCACGCAAGGCAGGGCGATGGGGAGCTTTGCGGTACGGCGGTAGAAGTGCCGTGCAAAGCAGAGCTTGAGTTTGAAATAATAAAAACGATGAAAACCGCCTGGCCGAGGATCGAAAGCCCCACGCATTTTATGGCGGTCGGCAGCGCCCGCCCCATGGAGGACGCCGCGCGCATCGCGTGGTGCGAGCTTATCGCGTGGATGGGGGAGATGGGCTGGGATAAAATGCACGCCTACCAAATGCTCACACAGGTAGGCGAAATGTCGCTGGGGAACATGGTTGATACCAATTACAGCATGGTGGCGAAGATTGATAAACGGTACGCAAATGCTATTCCCGGCGCTTCGCGCAGGTTTTAGGAATAAGGTTATAGGTTTTAGGTAAAGGACGGTACAACAAATTTCTTCCCTTCCTAAATCCTAAATCCTGCCAAAGGCAAAACACCCGTCTTCAAAGCGTAACCGCTTTGAAGACGGGTGTTTTGGTGCGGGCTATTCCTGCGGATATGGCGGCAAAATGATATTCTCCGCACTTGCCAATACCGCGATATAATCGTACATATCTTTATTGCGTGCGACTATGGCGTATTGCGCCATTGATAACAGTAAAACCTTTGTTTCGTATATCACAACTTACCACCCCGGCGCTTCGCGCCACCCCTCCAAAGGAGGGGAATTTCGGGCGGCAGGTTGCCGCCCCTACGGCATAACGTATTGTGCGTGCAACTCCCTGCCCCCTTCGCGCGCGAAGGGGGCAAAGATTCGGGCGGGCATGGAAGCCCGCCCCTACGGCCTTCGGCAGGTTTTAGGATTTAGGTTATAGGTTTTAGGTAAAGGGCGGTACAATAAATTTCGTCCCTTCCTAAAACCTAAATCCTAAAACCTAAATCCTGCGTTGCGGCGCAACGCTTGCACAACGTCGGATGCTCTGCGCAGGAGCCCGTCGTTTCGCTGACAATCCAGCAGCGCTCGCACTTTTCGCCCTTTGCGGCTGAAACTTCGACAGACAGCCCTTCTTTTTCCCCGCCGGCAAGCTCCACGGCGGACACGATGAAAACCGTTGCCAAATCCTCAAAGCTCTGCAAAAATTCATATAGCCCTTTATCGCAGGTAAGCGTAACCTGCGCATCCAGGGATTTCCCGATCTTTTTCTCCGCGCGGCTAAGCTCCAGCGCCTTGTTTACATCTCCGCGCACAGCGATAAGCCTGTCCCAGCGCCCCATAAAATCTTCGTCTGCTTTAAGGGAGCCGATTGGAATTTCATTGAATACTACGGACTCGGGGTTGAGTTTTTTCGATTTCGGCGCGAAGCCCCAAATTTCCTCTGCCGTAAAGCAAAGTATCGGCGCGATGAGCAGGTCAAGCCCGATAAGGATATGGTACATTGCCGTTTGTGCCGCGCGGCGCGCAGGGCTTTCGGCCTTTTCGACATAGAGCCTGTCTTTGACTACGTCCAGATAGAAGCTTGACATATCGACAGTGCAAAAATTGTGCAGGGCATGGTAAACAATGTGAAAGTCGAAATTTTCATAGGCTTCACGGCATTTTACAATAAGCTCATCGAGCTTTGAAAGCGCCCACTTGTCTAAATCATTCAGCTCATTCGGCTTTACCGTATCTTTGTCGGGGTCGAAGTCGGATAGGTTGCCCAGCAGGAACCGCGCGGTGTTGCGGATTTTTCTGTAGGCCTCGGAAATTTGCCCCAGCGCGTCTTTGGACATTCTGACATCCGCGTGATAATCCACGGACGCGACCCACAGTCGCAGTACATCCGCGCCGAATTCATCCGCCACGGCAATCGGGTCGATTACATTGCCCAGGGATTTAGACATTTTGCCGCCTTCGCCGTCCACGACCCAGCCGTGTGTGCATACATTTTTGTATGGCGCACAGCCTTTCCAAGCAACAGATGTAAGCAGTGACGATTGGAACCAGCCGCGGTATTGGTCCGTGCCTTCAAGATACAGGTCGCACGGCCAGCTTTGGTTTTCCCACTCGCCGCTGTCCAGCACAGCCGCGTGGGACGTGCCGGAGTCAAACCATACATCCATGATGTCTGTTTCTTTTGTAAAGCTTTTGCCGCCGCATTTGCAGGAAAAGCCCGACGGCAAAATTTCAGCCGCGGATTTGAGGTACCAGGCGTCGGAGCCTTCTTTCGCGAACAACTCCCTGACCGCCGTGATAGTTGCATCGTCTATGATATATTCGCCGCAATCATCGCAGTAAAACACGGGGATCGGCACGCCCCAAACGCGCTGGCGCGAGATACACCAGGCGTTGCGGTCCTGCACCATGCTGATCAGGCGGTCCTTGCCCCAATCCGGGTAAAACTTGACTTTTTCGATTTCGGCGACGGTTTCTTTCTTGAAATCCTCGACGCTGCAAAACCACTGCTCCGTTGCGCGGAATAAAATCGGTTGGCGGCACCGCCAGCAGTGCGGGTATGTGTGCTGAATTTTCGACAGTGCAAGCAAATTGCCGGATTCCTCAAGCTTCTTTTGGATCACGGGGTTTGCTTTTTCGGTGGGCAGGCCTTCGATGAAGGCACCGGCTTCGGCGGTCATTTTCCCGTACTTGTCAACCGGGACGACGACGCCGACCTCGGGATAATTTTTCGCGCATACGTCAAAGTCCTCCACGCCATGTCCCGGGGCCGTGTGTACACAGCCTGTACCGGCTTCCAGCGTAACGTGATCGCCTACGATCAGCGGCGATACGCGGTCAAGGAACGGGTGGCGGTATTTTACATATTCAAGCTCCTTGCCTGCCGCCGAACCTAAAACGGTGTAATCCGCAATGCCCGCCGCCTTCATCACAGCTTCGGTAAGCTCTTTTGCGACAAGCAGATATTCGCCGTTCGCGTCCACAAGCACATACTCGAAATCGGGGCCGAGGCAGACCGCCAAATTCGCGGGGAGCGTCCAGGTCGTGGTCGTCCAGATCACGACCGAAGCTTTGCTTAAATCCTCCGCGCCCATCCGAGCGATTACGCCGTCTTTGTCTTCGGTGAGGCCGAACTTCACGTAGATGGAATCACATGGGTCGTCATGATATTCAATCTCCGCCTCCGCCAGAGCGGTGGCGCACTCGGGGCACCAGTACACGGATTTCAGATCCTTGTAGATATAGCCCTTCTTCGCCATTTCGCCGAAGATTTCCACTTGCTTGGCTTCAAAGGCGGGCTTTAGCGTCAGGTAGGGGTGGTCATAATCCGCCAGCGTACCAAGGCGTTTGAATTGATCTTTTTGCCGCTCCACATGGCGCAGGGCGAAATCGCGGCACTGTTTGCGCAGCTCTATGGGCGCGGTGCCGCTGTCCAGCCCAAGCTCTTTGATCGCCTTCAGCTCAATGGGCAGGCCGTGGGTGTCCCAGCCCGGGATAAAATTAGTAAGGCGGCCGGTCATGTTTTTGTAGCGGACGATAAAATCCTTGAGGATTTTATTGAGCGCGGTGCCGAGATGGATATCCGCGTTGGCATACGGCGGGCCGTCGTGGAAGGTGTAGGGCGGTTTGCCCGCGTTGTTTTCAACCATACGGTAAAACAGCCTGCCCTCGTCCCATGCCTTCGCCATGCCCGGCTCTTTTTGCGGCAGCCCCGCACGCATGGGGAAAGAGGTCTGCGGCAGGTTTAATGTTTTGTTGTAGTCCATTGGTTTTGTCCCTTCTAAATCACAATTCGTAATTCGCGATAAAAAAACTCCCTCCGGCGCTTCGCGCCACCTCCCTCAAAGAGGGAGGCTAAAGTCCCCCTCCACGAGGGGGATGTCAAC
>WRLS01000157.1 GCA_009776345.1 Oscillospiraceae bacterium
GTCCATGCCCTCAGAGGGGTCGACATGGCGGTGAACGAAGGGGAGTTTGTGGTAATCCTCGGGCCATCGGATTCCGGGAAAAGCACGATCCTGAACATAGCGGGCGGCATCGACACGCCCACCGACGGGACAGTGCTTTACCGCGGGCAGGACATCAGCGGCTACAGCCAAAAACAGCTTACAGTTTATCGGCGGAAAGCCGTGGGCTTCGTTTTCCAGTTTTACAACCTGATGCAAAACCTGACCGCTTATGAGAACATCGCGCTTGCGGCGGAGCTTTCCGGCAGCCCGATTGACCCGAAAGAGCTTCTTGTGCAGATCGGCATGGAGGACAGGGGCGGCCATTTCCCGTCCCAGATGTCGGGCGGGCAGCAACAGCGCATAGCAATCGCCCGCGCGATTGCCAAAAACCCGGATATACTTCTCTGTGACGAACCTACCGGCGCGCTGGATTTTTCTACGGGTGTTTCCGTCCTGCGGCTTTTACTGGACTTCAACAGAAAATACAACAAGACGGTATGTATCATCACGCACAACGCGGGCATCGGGCAAATGGGCGACCGCGTGTTCACCATACGCGACGGGCTTGTGGCGCATGAAGCTTTCCACGAAAACCCCGTCCCGCCGGAGGAGGTGGGCTGGTGACGATTTTCAAGCAGGCGGCGAGGGGCATCTGGCGCGGGAGGCGGTCGTACATCGCGTGTATTTTTCTTTTGTCAATGGGCGTTATGATGTACATATCCTTCCATCTTATGCATCTCAACCTCCACGGCGCGATGAACGCGCTCTACGAAGAAAGAAAATTCGGCGACGGATTTGCGGCAGTTGCGCAGATACCGCTAAGTGACATCGCGAAGGTGGAGGCAGTGCCGGGGATCCGCGAGGCGGCGGCAACTGTTACGATTGACGTAAGTGTAGACCGCCCGGGCTTCGACCGCACGATAACCCTGCGGCTGTCATCCTTTGACCCGGCGGATACAAGCCGAATCAACGATTTTCAGATTTTAGAAGGCACACAGCCGCATAACAGCGGCATCCTTCTCAGCGAAAAATTCGCGAGGGCAAGCGGCTACTCCGTCGGGGATGAAATCACGCTGGTCATCGGCGGGGACCGCGTGCGGGAAATTGTTACCGGGCTTGTCCTCAGCCCGGAGTATGTCTACGCGATCCCCGACGCGTCCCAAATGCTGCCGGATTTTGAAACCTTCGGCTTCGGGTTTATGCCGGGCGCGCGGTTGGGCACGCTTTCCGGGGCGGCGGGGACAGGCAACCGTGTATCCTTCCTGCTGGAGGACGGCGCGAAATACCGAAATGTCGAACCTTTGCTGGAAGAGATACTGCGGCCATATGGTCTAATTTATCTGATCCCAAGGGACGACCAGCTAAGCCACGCCATGCTGTACATGGAAATCGACGTTATCGGGCAAATGTCCACAAGTATGCCGTTTTTATTTATGGCGCTGGCTGTGATTATACTGTACATTATGCTAAAGCGTATTATTGAGCAGGAGCGCACAAGCATCGGCACGCTAAAGGCGATGGGTTTCGGCAATGGCACGGTCATGCTGCTGTATATAAGCTACGGGGTCATCGTAGGGCTTTTGGGCGGTATTGCGGGGGCGTCCTTCGGGCTGGCGCTGAACGCGCCCATGACCGGCCTTATGCTGGAGTTCTTCGACCTGCCCGCCGCGCGTGTCCCCCCCGACTTTTCGCTTATAATGAACGGCATGGCGATATCCTTGCTGTCAGGGGCGTCCGGCGCGTTTATGGGTACAATGGGGATTTTGCGCCTAAGCCCCTCGGACGCGATGCGGCCCCCCGCCCCGCCGACAGTCACGGTGGATTTTGTTGGCAGGGTCCCGTTTTTGCGCGCGGTCCTGGCTTCGCACGGATATATGGCGGCGCGCAATATCTCCCGCGGCAGGGTTAGGAGCGCGGTTGTTGTGTTCGGGCTTTCGGTGTCCTTCGCGCTTATGGCGTTTATCGCTTCCTACGGCGATATGTTCGATACGCTTATCTTCAACCAGTTTACAAAAGTCCAGCTGTATAACCTGCGCGTCAGCCTAAAATCCCCCATACCCTATACCGGCGCGATAGAATCAGCCTACGCGCTGGAGGGCGTGCGCAGGGCGGAGGGCATACTGGAAATCTCCGTGGAGCTGAGAAATGGGCATCTGCGCAAATCCACCGTTATCACTGCAATGGAAAAAAGCTCCGCGCTGTTCTATATCTACGACAACGATTTAGACATTACTTTTGAGCCGCCGGCCGGCGGGGTGATTTTGGCAAGCTCGCTGGCAAAGGAGCTAAACGCCGTGCGGGGCGATGTCCTTACAATGCGCACGCCGTATACAGGCGGCGAGGATATCCCGCTCCCGGTGGAAGGCATTGTGAACACCGGGCTTGGGGCGACGGGCTTTATGGCTATAGAAGGCTTGTGGGGGCTGCTGGGAATCCCGCCCTCCGCAAGCGGCATACTGCTCGACGCGCATGAAACCATGCCTATTAAAGATTCGCTCACAGACGCGGAAAATGTCGCCGCAACCCTCGATTTAGATGAATCGATGGCAGTGGTAGAGGACATGATCTCCACCTACATCCCGCTTACATATATGATGCAGCTTGCGGGCATAGCAATCGCCTTCGCGATTATCACGAACACAGCGAGCATCTCACTTTCAGAGCGCAAGCGCGAATACGCCACCATGCGCGTTATGGGTATGCACCCGCGGGAGATCGGCAAAGTCGTGGCGTTTGAATATTGGATTTTATTTATCTTGGCGGTCCCGCCGGGCATATGGCTCGAAAGTCTGTTTAAACGGAGCATAGCCGGCATGGTCGACAACGACGTTTTTTCAATCCCGCAAAGCACGGGCCTTGCAAGCTTTGCAACAGCGGCGGCGCTGTGTATGCTTACAATCATGCTGTCAAACCTTTCCGCCGCGCGCAAAATTTCCCGCTTTGATATGGTAGAAGTCCTCAAAGAAAGAGATTAAGGGGGTTATGGCAATGAAAAAAAAGGTAAAGATTATAATCGCGGGGGTTATTGCCGTTGCGGCAATTGCCGCAGGAATTTACTATGCCGCTCAGCCCATTACGGTAGAAGTCCTGCCCATGCATGAAACCACGGCGGCGCTTATTTTTACCGAGCAGGGGACATACGACTACACACGGCGCGTGGAGGTCTATCCGCTGCTGTCCGGCGAGATTCTGGAAATTTTGGCGGAGGAAGGGGACACCGTGCGCGCGGGCGATGTGATCGCCATTGTAAACGCCGCAGACTACGAGTTCCAAATAAGCCAGCTCGAAAGCACGATCGCCGGGTTCCGTGCGCAAATATCCAACCTTGCGCTCCAGGAACAGCGAGAGCGCGAGTCTGCGGATTCCACGCTGGAGGGACTGCGCGGCCAGCTTAGCGTTATAGAGGCCGAACGCAGATTAAACCGGACCAACAGGCAATCCCTGCAAGCCCAGATTGAAATTCAGGAGCGCATAATAAAAAACAGCAACGACCTATTAAATGACGCGTATTACGAGTGGATAGACGCGCGCAGGGCGCGTGACCGCGACTACGACAACGAACCCGCCGTAAGCCTGACCTTTCAGCAGTATACCATGATGCTTGAAAACTACAACCGCGCACAACAGCAGTTAGAGCAGCTGAAAGCGGGGGAGGTACCGGAGAATATCTTCGACAGCCAGCGCGACGCTATATTGGGGCAGATAGAGGCGATCAGCGAGCAGGCGGGAAAAACCTACAGCTCCGGGATGGTGCAGTTTTACAACGCCCAAATCGAACACGCACAGACCGCAATCGCGCAAGTTGAGAGCATGGCGGGAAGGGCGGAAATCACCGCGCCCTCGGGCGGCGTAATCAGCAGGCTCCCGATAAAAGATACGAACATGATTATAAGCTCACAGCCCGTGGCGGTTTTGGCGAGCAGGGCGGAGGTGGAGGTTTTTGTGCCGATCCGCGAAATTGACGGCGTTTCCCTCGGCGATAAAGTCGAGCTGACGCTTGACCGCCGCTTGGGCGAAATTACGCTAATGGGTACGGTAGTGGAAATTGAGCGCGAGGCCGTGGCAAAGATGTCCGCGCTTGGCACACCGGAGCGCAAGGTGCGCGTCCTGATACGGCCTGACGGGGGAGGTTTGCACATCGGTTACGACATGGATGTACGCTTTACCGTTTACCGTGCGGAAAATGTCATCGTCGCGCCCAAAACGGCTTTGTTCGGAAAAGGCGGCGAAGATTTTGTGTGGGTGCTGGAGGACGGCGCGGTGCATACCCGCGCTGTCACAAAGGGGATCGAAACCAGGGACGGCTACATCATAGACGAAGGGCTGTCACCGGGCGACCTTGTTGTGACAGACGCGAACAACAGCGCGCTTGCGCAGGGGAAAAAAGCAAGATAACTGTAGTATCTTAAACTTACATCCACGACTCATACACGGCGTAAACTTCTTCCTTTCCTGAATCCTTGTTTCCTGAAACCTGAATCCCGGCGAAGCCCGCCGGGATGGGTTATAACACGATTTCATATTCGGTTATTTTTCACCGCTCAAGCCGCGGGGGCTGTTACTTTGCAACGCGGCAAAGTAACCAAAACGCGCCGGGGAGACCCCGGACCCCCATTTCGACAAGCCGCATAGCCCT
>WRLS01000158.1 GCA_009776345.1 Oscillospiraceae bacterium
AACCGGGGCTTTCCAGCGCCGCCGCGATTACGTCCCCTGGGCTTGACCCTTCGGCGCCGGAAAGGTCGAGCGCCTCCCCTGCCCCCGCGTTTGTATGGTAAATAACCTGACCCGACAGGTCCGCCAAAAACACATGGGAATTTATCGTGCTGGACACCACGGAATATGTTATAGAGATAACATTCATATCAACATACGCCATGTTGTTTGCGATATAATTTACAGCCGTGACACCTGCCGCCTGGCGGACAAAGCGCCCCATCATGTCGTATCTGGAGCGCACGAGGAAAGCCGACGCAACCTCAAGCAGCGCAATGCCAAGCACGACTGTGCTTGTAAGCACGCACAGGCAGCAAACGCCGAAATATTTTATGAACAGGCCTGTACGGAGCGCCTGCGGACGTTTAATTGCCACCTATTCCTTCACCTCGAATTTGTAGCCGACGCCCCATACGGTTTTAAGCGTCCACATTTCGGACACGCCTTCGAGCTTTTCGCGCAGACGCTTGATATGGACGTCCACCGTGCGGGAGTCGCCGTAGTATTCAAAGCCCCAAACCTCGTCCAAAAGCTGGTCGCGGGTGTAGACACGATTGGGGTTGCTCGCCAGATGGAAAAGCAGCTCAAGCTCTTTTGGCGGCGTATCGACGGCATTGCCGCTGACCTTCAGCTCATACTTAGTCATGTTGACGACCAGCTTATCATAGCTGACTTCCCTGATATCCGGCACATCGGAGTTTTTGCCTGTACGGCGAAGTACGGCTTTGATGCGCGCGACGATCTCCTTTGCATCGAACGGCTTGACGACATAATCGTCCGCGCCCAGCTCCAGCCCCAGCACCTTGTCGAAGGTTTCGCCCTTCGCGGTTATCATGATTATCGGGCAGTTGGATTTTTTGCGTATTTCACGGCAGACCTGCCAGCCGTCCAGCTTTGGCATCATGATATCCAGCAAAACGATATCCGGGGACTCCGCCCCGAATTTCGCGACGGCATCCTCCCCATTGCACGAGATCACAACAGTATAGCCTTCCTTTTCGAGATAAAGCCTGAGCAGCTCGGCGATGTTTTTGTCATCGTCCGCAACCATGACCTTACCCATTGACATAACAATCCCCTCCGGTTCGGCAAGCTTGGATATCCCTATTATATCAGCATTGGGGCGGAAATGATGAATTTTTTATAAAGCTTTTTTATTTTTTTGACAAAACCATCGGATTTATGGTATTTTATTCTGTGATCGGTATAAGTTATCAAATCTGAATGGAGTTTATGCATATGAAGCTGGGCCTGGTCGGGCTGCCGAATACCGGCAAAAGTACGCTGTTTAACGCGGTTACAAACGCGGGGGTTGCCTCCGCGAGCTATGCTTTCAGCACAGTCGCGTCCGTCACAGAGATCATCCCGGTGCCCGACCCGCGCCTTGACAAACTGGCTGAGATGTATAAGCCGGATAAAACAACCCGCGCGGTCCTGGAGCTTGTGGACATCGCGGGGCTTATGCGCGGCTCATCAAAGGGCGAGGGGCTGGGCAATAAATTTCTTGCCGACATAAGGGAGGTTGACGCGATTGTCCATGTAGTGCGCTGTTTTACGGATGACGATGTAATGCACGTTGACGGTGATATAAACCCCGCAAGGGATGTGGAAACCGTAAACCTTGAGCTTATCTTTTCCGACATGATTATTGTTGACCGCCGCCTGGAAAAAGCGCAGAAGGCGGCCAAGGGCGATAAAAAGTTTCTTGGCGAAGCGGATTTTCTAAAGCGGCTTGCCGCCCATCTTGAGGAAGGGCGAAGCGCCCGCGCAATCGAAGCAAATGATTATGAGGCGGGGATACTGGCGGAAATGCCGCTGTTTTCCGCAAAACCTGTAATCTACGCCGCGAATATGGGCGAATCGGATTTTGCGGGCGATATCGGCGAAAACGCTTTCTACAGGCAGATTGAAAAGATCGCCGCAAATGAGGGCGCGCGCGTCATGCCTGTCTGCGCGAAAATAGAAGAAGAAGTCGCCGGGATGTCCTTAGAGGATAAAATGATGTTCCTGTCCGACCTGGGGCTTGACGCGTCCGGGCTTGACAGGATAATCCAAGCGGGGTATGAGCTTTTAGGGCTTATTTCATTCCTGACGGCGGGCAAGCCCGAGGTCCGCGCGTGGACAATTAAGAAAGGCAGCAAAGCGCCGCAGGCCGCCGGGAAAATACACACGGATTTCGAGCGCGGGTTCATACGCGCAGAAACCGTCGCTTACGATGATTTGATCGCGTGCGGTTCCATGAACGCCGCGAAGGAAAAGGGGCTTGTCCGGCTGGAGGGCAAGGAGTATGTGGTCAGGGACGGGGACGTGATCCATTTTAGGTTTAATATTTAGAGGCTGTATTTTTTTAGTATTGTAATACTGTGAAAGATGTGCTATACTTTTAATGGTCGGTATAGATACATAAATATTATTATGTGACGAAAGAGAGATAATGATGGATAATATAGCTTTGTTAGATGCAATACGTGGCATCGTAGCTGAAGAAACTCTGAAAATTATTGATAGCAAGCTGGAACCTCTACAGTCCGATATTTCGGATTTGTTAAAAGGTCAGGTAAAGCTGGAAGAAAATGTTTCAAGGATTGATGAGCGCCTCTCGAAGGTTGAAGAACGCCTCTCGAAGGTTGAAGTAAATGTTTCAAAGATTGATGAGCGCCTCTCGAAGGTTGAAGAACGCCTCTCGAAGGTTGAAGTAAATGTTTCAAAGATTGATGAGCGCCTCTCGAAGGTTGAAGATCGCCTTTCGAAGGTTGAAGTAAATGTTTCAAGGATTGATGAAAACGTCACTATGCTAAACCAAAAAATAACCGCATTAGAACAAGACGCAGTCAGATTAAATCACAATATAACAGTTGTAGAATCAAAAGTAGTGCGTGAATTGAAAATACTCAGCGAAGGGCTTATTGGCTGGAGTGAGCGCAACAGACAGATTGACCGTCTTGAAACAGGGCTTGAAGATCATGGTCATCGCATTTGGGCATTAGAACAAATTGCACGTAAGTAGGCGGGGTCACCCCCCGCCTACTGCTATTTTTAGCCGCTTTACAGCGTATCATCGCCGCTTTCGGCGTCTTTTTGATTTGCAGACGAACCACCCATCATTGGCCCTTCCAAAATCGGCGGCACAATCGGCGGGTCGGAAATCTCGCCCGAATGTTCCTTGCTTTCACTGTCCGTGCCGATCCTCTCAAACGGGTCGTGGTCAAGGGCGATTTTTCCCTCCATTAGCCCGATAAACTCCTCCGCGTCAACCTTTTCATGCTCAAACAGGTATTTAGACACTATGTGGAGCTGCCCGATGTTTTCGGAAAGGATTTCTTTTGTATGCTCATACGCCCGCTCAACAATGCTGCGTACTTCCCTGTCGATCGCCGACGCCACTTCCTCGGAGAAATCCTTGTTGTGGACATAATCGCGGCCAAGGAAAACCTCGCCCTGGTTGGAGCCGTAGACGACAGGCCCGATGTTATCGCTGAAGCCGTAGCGCGTAACCATGCTCCGCGCGATTTTTGTGGCGCGCTCCAAATCGTTGGAAGCGCCGGTTGAGATATCGTCCAGCACAATCTGCTCCGCGACACGGCCGCCCATCAAGCTTACGATGTTTTCGTACATCTGCGTTTTTGTGATGTAGTTTTTATCCTCAGACGGCAAAGACATCGTGTACCCGCCTGCCATACCGCGCGGGATAATGGAAACCTGATGCACAGGGTCGAGCGTATCGCAGTAGTAATGGCACATTGCGTGGCCGGCTTCGTGGTAGGCGGTTATCTTTTTATCGCGGTCTGTCACTACATGGGATTTTTTCTCCGGCCCGGCAACGACCTTGATCGTGGCTTCTTCAATCTCCTGCATTGTAATGGCTTTCAGGTCTTTTCTTGCGGCGAGCAGCGCGGCTTCGTTCACCAAATTTTCTAGGTCGGCGGGGGTAAAGCCCGCCGTTGTTTTCGCGATTGTTTTAAGGTCAACATCCGGGCCGAGCGGTTTGTTGCGGCAGTGGATTTTTAGGATCGCTTCCCTGCCTTTGATGTCGGGGAAGCCGACGACAACATGGCGGTCAAAGCGTCCGGGGCGCAGCAGCGCAGGGTCAAGTATATCGCGGCGGTTTGTCGCCGCCATGATTATAACCCCCGTGTTTGCGGAAAAGCCGTCCATTTCCACCAGAAGCTGGTTTAGGGTCTGCTCGCGCTCATCATGGCCGCCGCCCAGCCCTGCCCCGCGCTGTCTGCCGACCGCGTCGATCTCGTCAATGAACACGACGCTGGGGGCATTTTTTTTGGCCTGCTCGAACAAGCTGCGTACACGGCTCGCGCCTACGCCTACATACATTTCAACAAAATCAGAACCGGATATCGAAAAGAACCGTACCTCCGCCTCCCCCGCTACAGCCCTTGCCAGATAAGTTTTACCCGTACCGGGCGGTCCCACCATTAAAACGCCTTTGGGGATACGCGCGCCCAGGGCGTTGAACTTCGCGGGGCTGCGCAGGAAATCCACGATTTCCACCAGCTCTTCTTTCTCTTCCTCAAGCCCCGCAACATCCTCAAAGGTTATGCGCCTGCCGTCCTCGGCAGATCGTGCGGGCGCTTTTCCGAAGCCGCCTATATTCCCGCCCCC
>WRLS01000159.1 GCA_009776345.1 Oscillospiraceae bacterium
TAATACACCGTAGCTTGCTGCGGTGATAGGTGGGCGGTAGCAAAAATTTTATTTAGGGAGTGGTATTTTTTACTTCGCCTTTTCTGTTCCCTTTTTACTTCATTTATCAAGAAAATTAACAGCCATAGAAAACCTCGTCAAACTTTTCGTTCATTGAGCGGTATTGCTTGTCCAAGCTCCTGCCGTAGACCTTCAGCACCATATCTGCCGTTTTGTCCCCCAAGACCCTCTGCACAGACTTGACGTCTCCCCCGGAAAGCATACGCTACCCGCGCCATTATTTCAACACGAAAATGTTTCCCCGGAATAGCGAGGTGGATTTTTCCACCTCTTTTTTGCCGTTTTGTCCGGATTCTCCATATATATGTTACGATAATCCATACCCAAAACAAAAAAGATGATGTAAAATAGATAGTATAAAACATCGGCGTTGATTTTTAAATAAGGACAAGGAGTAAACTCAATGAGCTGTAAAAACCTAACCGAGGCGCTGAACTACATCCGCGAAAACTTCCCGGAGGAACACAGGGAAATCCTGCTGAGCAGCTCCCGGCTGGCAGGGTTCATCTCAGATTTACTGCCGGGCGCAAAGCGTGAAAGGACTGTCTTTAAGGTCATATTCGGGCAGGGGATCCAAAACAAGCTTGCCGCCGCAACTGAAAAACCGCCCGTCGAGCAGCAAATGCTTATGACGCGTTACGCGGGTATACTTGTAGACATGGGGCTGGCGCGGGAAGCCGCGGAGGATGTGCTGTGGACATACGCCGAGGCGCTGGGCTTCGAGGCTAGAACTCAGAACTCAGAACTCAGAACTCAGAAAGCGGAGCCGGAGCGGCAAGCTATGCGCGATGAAGCGTCCGTAAAAGTAGGCGATATCATCCCCTTCGGCGGGTATGACTGGATAGTGCTGGATAAAAAAGACGGCAAGGCACTGCTCATCAGCGAAAAAATCCTTGAATTACGCCCGTACAATGTTGTGGAGAAAGAAATCACATGGGAAAACTGTACGCTTCGTAAATATTTGAACGGAGAGTTTTATAACAGTCTGGGTCAGGCGAAAACAGCAATCGCACTCACGCAAAATCAAAACCCGGATAACCCGTGGTTTCATACACCAGGCGGCAATGCGACTACAGATAAGGTGTTTTTACTTAGCCTTGATGAAGTCCACAAGCATTTTAAGAATTATGAAGACCGGGTAGCAAAGTACAATGGTGAGGCTTCGTGGTGGTGGCTTCGGTCGCCAGGAAACTACAGTCCTGCCGCCTATGTTTGGAAAGGCGGCGGTGTCGACTACGATGGTGACTCTGTCGACTATGATGAAGGCGGTGTCCGCCCCGCTTTATGGCTTAACCTATCATCCGCGCCGGAAAAACCCCGGCAGGCTGTAAAGGAAACCGCGCCGAAGCGGCAAGCCATGCGCGCTGAAGCATCTGCAAAAGTAGGAGATATCATCCTCTTTGGCGGGTATGACTGGCGGGGGCTTGCTGTTGAAAATAATAAGGCGCTACTCATCAGCAGGGACATTCTTGAAAAACGCAGATTTGACGGTGCGAGCAGTAATCGGGATCCGAGCAATATTTGGGCTGATAGTGAACTGCATAAATACCTAAACGGCGAGTTCTTTAGCGGCTTTAGTGCTGACGATAAGTCGAGAGTGTACCATTCAAGCGAAGGCAATGTATTTTTGTTGAGCGTTGATGAAGCCCGCAAGTATTTTAAGAATGACGCAGACCGAATGGCAAAATACAATGGTGAGGCTACGTTTTGGTGGCTTCGGTCGCCCGGTAACTACAGCTTCATTGCGACCTCTGTCCACGCTGTCGGTCGTGTCTATGCCGATGGCCTCAGTGTCTATGACTCCGGTGGCGTCCGCCCCGCTTTGTGGCTAAATCTATCAGCCGCGCCGGAAAAACCCCGGCAAGTTATAAAAGAAACCGCACCGAAGCGGCAAGCTGTGCGTGCTGAAACGTCCGCAAAGATTGGCGATATCATCCCCTTCGGCGGGTATGACTGGCGGGTGCTTGCTGTTGAAAACAATAAGGCGCTGCTCATCAGCGAAAAAATCCTAGAAAAACGCCCGTACCATGTTGAGGTGGAAGCTATCACATGGGAGGAATGTACCATTCGCAAATATTTGAACGGTGTTTTCCTTAACAAGCTGGGCGAGGCAAAACACGCAATCGCCGAAACACGCAACAACAACCCCCATAACCCGTGGTTCTACACGGAGGGGGGCAACGCGACTACCGACAAAATCTTTCTGTTAAGTTTGGATGAAGTATGCCGTTACTTCGGCGACAGTACAGCTAGTTTAAGTAAAAAACGCGACATTAGAAAAGATTTTTGGATAAACGATAAAAATGATCCCGCGAGGATAGCGTATTATGGAAACGAAAGGGCTTCGTGGCTGCTCCGGTCACCGGGCGGAACCCAATCGTATGTCGCATACATCCTCCGCGATGGCGGCGTCTACGTTTCCGGCAGCGATGCCTTCAGCGACAAGGTTGGCGTTCGCCCCGCTTTGTGGCTTAACCTAACTGACTAGAAAGGAGGTGGCGGCAATGCGCGAAGCAACGGTAATCATGGCACGGTGCGCCAAGAACAAGAAACCGTTCGGCATTACCATGGAAAAACGCGGCGGCGTCTGGAAAGGCGTGTGGGCCTTTGCCACGCGCGAAGCGTCCGCCAAAAAGGAGGGGTTCGATAAAGAAAGCATCAAGGGCGGCGATATTGAAATGGACAAAGAATATCCCGGCTGTCCCTATTGCGGCAACAACGACTTTTGCACGTGCTTGTGCGGCAAGGTTTTTTGCGATCTTCCAACGGGAAGTATGACCGAATGTCCCCATTGCGGCATGAAAGGCGTAACTAGTGTAGGTTATAATGAAACTATCGAATCCGGCGCATTCTAAATGAAGGGAGGTGGTGACAATGCTCGAAGCAACGGTCGTCATGGCACGGTGCCAAAGCAGCAAAAAACCGTTCGGCATTACCATGGAAAAACACGGCGGCGTTTGGAAATGCGTGTGGGCCTTTGCCACGCGCGAAGCGTCCGCCAAAAAGGAGGGGTTCGACAAAGAAACCGTAACCGGCGCGATCAGCCTTACCGAGCAGTACCCCGGCTGCCCGCATTGCGGCAACGATACCTTCTGTTCTTGCGGGAGCTGCAAAAAAGTCTTTTGCGATGGGTCGGAGGATGGGGCAACGGTCGTATGCCCCCACTGCGGCAACAGCGGCCAAACAGAGGAAAGCACCGATTTTAATCTCAAGTCCGGGTCATATTAAATAAAAAAGGAGGAAAACAAGTGAGCTATCTCAAAAAGGGAGAGATCGTCACGACGGAAAACGGCGGCCAGTTTACGGTAGTGGTTGCCAAGCCCGACAAAAAGAAAATCCCGCTAGGCGAGGGCGGGCAGGGCGTCGCCTACAAGGTCGAGAGCGGTGGTAAATTCTACGCGCTCAAATGGTACAAGCCAAAAATGTTCAGCGATGATGACCGCAAGGAGAAGTTCCGGGAGAATCTGGCGAAAAACATCCGCGACGAAGCGCCCAGCGGTAAATTCGTCTGGCCGCTGCAGCTGACTAAGTACAAGGAAGGCACCTTCGGGTATATCATGGAGCTGTTCCCGAGCGCTTACACCAGTATGTCCGATATCATGATTAAACCCGATGAGGCGAGGTTTACAGGGGACCGGGATAAAGGCATCACCCCGCTGGAAGCTGAAGTCAACGCCGCGCTGAACATCATCAACGCCTTCCGCGACCTGCACCGCGCCGGTAAAAGCTATCAGGACGTCAACGAGGGCGGGTTTTACATCAGGCTTTCGGATGGCGATGTGCTGATCTGCGACTGCGACAATGTTGCCGAATACGAGAAAAATCTGGGGATCATCGGGAAACCCGGCTATATGGCGCCGGAAATCGTGGCAAGCATCGGGCAGTCGCGGGATAACCCGGACGCCAAAGGTAAAATCGTCCTGCCCAGCGTCAGTACCGACGACTATTCGATGGCGAATATCCTGTTCCGCCTGCTGTTCCGCGGCGACCCGCTTGCCGGGGCGAGGGACTGCGCGGCGGTCTGCCTGACTGAAAAAGCCGAGCGGGAAATATACGGCGACAACCCCATTTTTGTCTACGACCCGGACAACGACAAAAACCGCCCGGTACGCGGCGTACACGACAACATCATCGGTTTGTGGCCGGGTTATCCCCCGTATATCCGTGAGGCGTTCACCCACGCTTTTACCAAAGCCGCGAAAAACCCCAACCTGCGCAAGTCCGCCAACGAATGGCTCAAGCTGTTTGTGCGCCTCAAGGGCGATCTGATCAGATGCAAATGCGGCTTTGAGCGCTTCACGGACATCTTCAAAAAAGCGGACGGCAAGCTTGTTTGCCCCAAATGCGGGCAAAAATATCCCATGCCGATGCAAATAAGCCCGAACGGCCTTTCGGTGACGCTGTTCCCGCGCGCCAAGCTGCTTGCGGGGCATACCGACAACAAAACCGGCGACCTTTCAAGCGAGGACTACATGAAACCGACCGGGCTTGTCGTGGCAAACCCGAATGACCCGAACCGCTGGGGAATCCGCAATATGTCCACCTCTATACGGAGCGTGAAGCCGCCTAATTCAGAATGGCGGGAGCTT
>WRLS01000160.1 GCA_009776345.1 Oscillospiraceae bacterium
TTGACGTGCGCGATGAAGGGTACAAGGCTATGCGGTTTGTCGAAATGGGGGTCCGGGGTCTCCCCGGCGCGTTTTGGTTACTTTGCCGCGTTGCAAAGTAACTGCCCCCGCGGCATGAGCGGTGAAAAATACCCGAAGATGAAATCATGTTATTAACCACCCCGGCGCTTCGCGCCACCCCTCCAAGGAGGGGAATTTCGGGCGGGATGACCCCGCCCCTACGGCCTTCGGCAGGATTTAGGATATAGGTTGTAGGTTTTAGGAAGGGAAGGAATTTACCGCGCCGTCCTTCCCTAAAACCTATAACCTAAATCCTAAAACCTGCGCGAAGCGCGCGGCATACAATACTATGGGGGGAACGCCATGGATCCACGCAGCCTTAACGCCGCGCTTACGGCGATAACCAATTATCTTTACACGAAGCTTTCCAAAAGGGACTTCGTGAATCTTGGCGTGCTTCTTTCCCTGCTGAGTAAGGACATCCTCGATATGGCGGCGATAGAGGGGCTGTGCATAATAGAAAAACAGGAGAAGAAGGGCAGGCATTAGCCGGAAATCCTTGCATAAAATTGGACAGGCCCGAATACGCTTACTGTAAGAGATTTACAAGCGAAAGGATGTCAAGCATATGGACAGTATAACAAACACAGCACGCTTCGACAGCGCTGTTTCGGGCTTGTGCGACAGGCTCAGGCCGGTGCTGGAGCGCACGCCGGTTTCTGTAAAGGCAACGGCATTTGAGGTAAGGCTCCGTGCCGGTAAGCCCATCGCGATCTCAAGGGGCGGGGCGAATTGGTTTTTGGACGGGAACGGGCAGGTAAGCAATATGCCGCGCCACGGTTTTACAGTCACGCCGGGCGACATCGAAAAATCCCTTCTGCGGATGTGCGGGTACTCGCTGCATACACATCAAGAGGATATCCGCAGCGGGTTTATACCGCTGCCGGGAGGCCACCGGGCGGGGGTTTGCGGCACGGCGGTAGTCAGCGGCGGCGTTATCGGCGGACTGCGCGATATAAACTCTATCAATTTGCGCATTGCGCGGGATATCAAAGACGCGGCAAGCCCGGTGGTAAAAGCCGCGTTCCGTGGCGGGGTCTGCAGCTTGTTGCTGGTTGGTCCCCCCGCAAGCGGAAAAACCACTGTCCTGCGGGACCTGGCGCGTCAGCTTTCTTGGGGGGCGGCGGGGGGGCATCAAAAGGTTTCGGTGGTGGATGAGCGCGGGGAGATCGGCGCGGTACATGGTGGCATCCCGCAAAACGACCTCGGCCCCTGCTGTGACATATTAAGCGGCTACCCGAAAGCGCAGGGCATCGAAATGGCGGTGCGCACACTGTCGCCGCAGGTTATCGTCTGTGACGAAATCGGCGGGGAGGCAGAGGTTTCCGGGATACTGGACTGCGTAAACTGCGGGGTGAAAATCATCGCGGCGGCACATGGCTCGTCAATCCGTGAAATGCTTGCCCGACGGCAAATCAGGCGGCTGCTTGAATACGGTGTGTTTGAGAAAATCATCCTGCTGAGCGATGGGGACAGCCCGGGAAAAATAGTTGATATGATGGAGGCGGGTGATCTGCTTGCTGAGGATAATCGGGTTCCTGTGCGTCATAGCCTGCTGTTCCATGGCGGGGGCGATGATGGCATTTAAACTGTCGGCGAGGGTGGCGGCTATTGAGGGCGGCATCTCGCTTCTCGGGCAAATGTCGGACAGGCTCAGATACCTTCGGCCGGACATGGCGTCGCTGCTGGATTATTTCTGTACCGGAAAGCAGTTTGAAAAACTGGAATACCCGGCAAAATGCCGGGCGCTTATGGAAAGCGGGCTGCCGTTTCCCGAAAGCTGGCGGCGTGCTGTCCTTGAAAACCGCGCGGGTATGGGCGAAGATGAAGCCGCGATTTTAGCCGCGCTGGGCGATACGCTGGGCTGCGCCGACCTGGATACACAGCTCTCGGCGATTGCCTGCGCGAGGGAACTGCTGTGCGCAAAGCTGGAAAACGCAAGGGAAACGGAAAAGAGCCGGGGCAAGCTTTATCGGACAATGGGCGTGCTGTGCGGGTTTGCCGTGGTGATTATCTTACTGTGATTCTAAATTCGCAGTTGACGGGGAATGGGAATCCCATGCCTACAATATGCCTATTTCTCAATTGTAGCTACGCACAGCCCAGCCGCTCATGCCGCGGGGGCAGTTACTTTGCAACGCGGCAAAGTAACCAAAACGCGCTCAGGGGGCTGGGGGCCGCTGCCCCCGCTCGCCCCCTAAGAACCCCCGCGACCCCCCGCAGAAATCGAAGACTGCACACTTGCCAGAACGACAAAAAAGCAAAACCCAATAATATCCATCTGCCTTCCGCTTTCGCCTTGCGAGGCTCAAATGCTGGGCGCGGGGAAAAAGATAATATGAAAAAGAGATAACGAATTTTTCCCCGCTTATTAAACCTTCAGTTAGCATTGTAGCTATGATGAACACTGTACAAGTAGGCACAAACCTAAAGGAAAGAGCGACGCCAGGCACAAAAACGCGCACGTAATTACAGCGGAAAAAGTCTTTGATTTCTTTTATTCCTAATTCCTTTTTTCGCGTTCTAGCCCTGGAGCTTGGCTCGGCTGAGCGATTGGGCGGATTAAAGGACGAAGCATATGACGTGCGCGATGAAAGGCACAAGGCTATGCGATTTGTCGAAATGGGGGTCCGGGGTCTCCCCGGCGCGTTTGCTTATTTGCGCGGGCAAAGAAGAGCCTCCGCGGCTTGAGCGGTGAAAAACTGCCGAAGATGAAACCGTGTTATAAACCACCCCGGGCGGCGTGCCGGGTCGTCACGCCCTACGAACCACCCCGGCGCTTCGCGCCACCCCTCCAAGGAGGGGAATTTCGGGCGGCAGGTTGCCGCCCCTACGGCCTGCGGCGGGATTTAGGATTATGAAAACTGTTATATTATGTGCGCTGAAATTTTACCAAAAGGCGGTATCGCCGCTTTTTCCGCCGTCCTGCCGGTTTTACCCGAGCTGCTCGCAGTATGCCATACAGGCGGTGTCGCGGTTTGGCGCGTTTAGGGGCGGGCTGCTGGCGGCGAAAAGGATGCTGAAATGCCACCCGTTCCATCCCGGCGGGATTGACTATGTCCCGGAAGTTAAACGAAAGGTACACGATTAAATGACTGCAATCTATCAGGCGCTGGGGTACCCCCTTGGCTGGATTATGTGGGCGCTGTATAATATTGTAAGGAATTACGGTATTGCGCTGCTTATTTTTACCGTGCTTATACGGGTAGTGCTGTTCCCGCTTTCGCTAAAGCAGCAGAAATCCAGTGCGAAGATGATGGTGCTGCAGCCGCAGATCGCCGACCTTCAGTCGCGGTACAAAAACGACAAGCAAAAGCTCAACGAAGAAATGATGAAGCTCTACCAGCGCGAAAAGTACAACCCCATGTCGGGATGCCTGCCGCTGCTGATTCAAATGCCTGTGCTGTTCGGGCTTATTGACGTTATCTACAGGCCGCTTACGCATATACTGCGCTTTACCGCGGAAACTGTGGGAAAAGGCATAGAGGTGCTGGAATCCGCCGGGAATTTTATTTTGATGCCCGGGCTTAACCAGGCGCAGCTGCAAATAATCAGCGGCGTGCATACAAACCCCGACGCATTCGCGGGGATGGGCAGGGACGCCATTGCGGCGATACAGGGCCTGAGCCTTACGTTTTTGGGGATGGACCTTACGCTTATCCCGAATATGTCGATGTTCTCGGACTTTAACGCGGTGATACTCATACCGATATTGTCGGGCGGGTCGGCGCTGCTTTCTACTATACAGATGCAGCGGCAGCAGGCAATCACAAACCCGAACGCAAACACCGGCATGATGAAGGGCATGATGTACATGATGCCCATTTTCTCCGTGTGGATCGCGTTTTCCGTTCCCGCGGGGGTTGGGCTGTACTGGTTCTATTCCAATTTGACGCAGATGGGCCAGACCTTGATCATGAACAAAATCTACAACCCGAGGGAAATCGCCGAGAAGGCAAAACAGGCGCTGGAGGAACAAAAAGAGCGCGAGCGCCTGGAGCGCATAGAGGCAAAGAAAAAACGCAAAGAGGAAAACACGACCGGAAAAGCTAAAGGCGGCGGCGAAAAAGACGAAGCGAAAAACGCGCAGGGCTTGACGCAAAAAGAGATTAACCGCAAAAAACTGGCGGACGCCAGGAGGCGCGACGCCGAAAAATACGGCGAGACATATGTAGAGGTTACAGACGAGGATTTAATTTAAGTTGATGCGGGGCGGCGAGGACGCCGTCCCCTACGAACCACCCCGTCAGGCTACGCCTGCCACCCCTCCAAGGAGGGGAATTGCGGGCGGGATGACCCCGACCCTACGAACCACCCCGGCGCTTCGCTCCACCCCTCCAAGGAGGGGAATAATCTACAAAAGCAAGTAGGCATAAACCTAAAGGAAAGAGCGACGCCAGGCACAAAAACGCGCACGTAATTACAGCGGAAAAAGTCTTTGATTTCTTTTATTCCTAATTCCTTTTTTCGCGTTCTAGCCCTGGAGCTTGGCTCGGCTGAG
>WRLS01000161.1 GCA_009776345.1 Oscillospiraceae bacterium
CTTAAATCAACAAGCCCGTCCGAAACCGCCTTTATAGACATCGGATAGATATGCCGATAGCGGAAAATCGGCTTAACCGTAATTTCCCGCACCATAGCGGCGCCCATCGGGAACATAACTTTCCCTGAATGATAATTGGCGACAATCACCAATGTCCCCGCTTTTTTCAGGGCAAGGACAGCCTGCTCCACACAAGGCTGCGCACCGGAGGTTTCCAGCGCAAGGTCACAGCCGCGCTTCCCGAAAATCTTTTTAAGCTCCGCGTTTACATCGGCCCCCGCGCCGTTGATAACCCCTGCCGCGCCAAGCTCCATCGCTTTTTTCAGCCGGTTTTCAAGAACATCAACGACATAAACATCCCCGACGCCCATCGCCTTCAGCGCAAGCAAGGTCACAAGGCCGATACATCCCGCCCCGAATATTACCGCGGACTGCCCCACGGTCGCGCCGCCTTGGATCGCCGAGTGGAAACCGACTGCAAGTGGTTCAATCAGCGCGCCTTCCATTATGCCGACATTGTCCGGCAGCTTAAAGCACAGCTTCGCCTCATGCGCCACATATTCACGAAAGGTACCGTCTACATTAGGAGTTGCGAAAAACTTCACATCCGGGCAGAGGTTGTAGTTGCCTTCGAGGCAGGCCTCGCACCTGCCGCAGGTTTTCCCCGGTTCCAGCGCGACTCGGTCCCCAACTTTTAAATGCGTTACGCCCGCGCCGACATCTACAACAGTCCCCGCTGACTCATGCCCCAATATAAACGGCCTGAACGCACCGTCCGACCCAAAGCTTCCGTCCTCGAAAAAGTGGAGGTCGGACCCGCACACGCCCACATAGCCGATTTTCACCAAAACCTCGCCCTGCCCCGGCTGCGGTATTTCCGACTTTTGCATCTCGATTTTCTTTATCCCGGTCATGACCGCCTGATTCATTATACCTTGCATTTCGCCGCCTCCTATTTATTTAGCTGACTATATAGTAACAGTGTAAGCTTTAACGGGGCAAAAGTCAATATAGATAAATATTTCGCAGAATATTTGGCAGGGGAGGGCTTGCCATGATCCGACAAATTTGCTATACTGTGTTTGACACATCCGATAATACGCAAAACATAAAACAGCGATTTGCCCAAAATTCATCAAAGGAGAATGTTACTTATGCCTAATACAAAAACAAACATCCCGTTTAAAGGCACGCAGGAGCAGGAACGCGAGCTGCGCGAGGCGCTCCATGAACTGAAGGGCACACCCGGCGCACTGATGCCCGCGCTTCAAAAGGCGCAGCATATTTACGGCTACCTGCCGATAGAAGTGCAGAAAATGGTCGCCAACGGGCTTTCTTTCCCACTTGAGGAGGTTTACGGCGTCGCGACGTTCTATTCACAGTTCTCACTCACGCCGAAAGGGAAGTATAAAATATCTGTCTGCATAGGCACGGCGTGTTATGTCAAAGGGGCAGGGGGCATACTGGAAAAGCTGGGGCAGGGGCTTGGAATCAGCAACGGCCAATGCACACCGGACGGCAAATTTTCGCTGGACGGCTGCAGGTGCATCGGGGCGTGCGGGCTTGCGCCGGTTATCACAATCAACGATGATGTCTACGGCCGCCTTGTGCCTGACGATGTTGATAAAATCCTGGATAAATACAGGGCGATGGACTAACATTCAAAACAAATAAAAAAGCCTGTCCGGGTTTCGGGCAGGCTTTTTGGTAATTTTTGGATAATAGGGGAGCAGGGGAGGGGAAGGGAGTGCATTATTTCGCGTATTCTATAGCGCGGTTTTCCCGGATACAGTGGACCTTGATCTGGCCGGGGTACTCCAGCTCATCCTCGATTTTTTTGCAGATTTCCCGCGCCATGATAGTCATTTGATCGTCGTTAATCATCTCCGGGCGGAGTATTACGCGGACCTCGCGGCCGGCCTGGATCGCGAAGGACTTCTCAACGCCGTCGAAGGAGTTGGTGATCTCTTCAAGCTTTTCAAGCCGCTTGATATAGTTTTCGATATTCTCGCGCCTTGCGCCGGGCCTCGCGGCGGAAATTGCGTCCGCCGCCTGTACAAGGCAGGCAACTATAGTTTTTGCTTCTATATCGTTGTGGTGGGATTCGATCGCGTGGATGACTTCTGCGCCTTCCTTGTATTTCCTGGCTACATCAACGCCGATCTGCACATGGGAGCCTTCGATCTTGTGGGTAAGCGCCTTCCCGATATCGTGGAGCAGGCCGCCGCGCTTGGCAAGGGCGACATTCGCGCCTATTTCCGCCGCCATCACACCTGCCAGGTTCGCCACCTCAATTGAGTGGTCAAGTACGTTCTGGCCATAGCTTGTGCGGTAACGCATCCTGCCCAGAAGCCGTACAAGCTCCGGGTTAAGGCCGTGTACGCCGGTTTCCATTACAGCGCGCTCGCCGTCCTGGCGGATTTTGTATTCAACATCCTTCTTGGATTTTTCGACCATTTCCTCAATTCGGGAGGGGTGGATGCGGCCGTCCTGTATCAGCTTTTCAAGCGCCATCCGCGCAATCTCGCGCTTGACGGGGTCGTGGCTGGAAAGCGTTATTGCCTCGGGCGTATCGTCAATAATAAGGTCAACGCCGGTCAGCGTTTCCAGCGTGCGGATGTTCCTGCCCTCGCGCCCGATAATCCTGCCCTTCATCTCGTCGTTCGGCAGCGGGACAACAGACACCGTGATTTCGGTTACATGGTCGGACGCGCAGCGCTGGATCGCCTGGGCTATGATGTTGCGCGCCCTGTCGTCGGCCTCATCGCGCAGATGGTTCTCATAGGACGAGATACGCAGCGCCTTTTCGTGCGTCAGCTCGCCCTCCAGGTTTTTGAGCATATAATCCCTGGCCTGTTCAATAGTGAAGTCTGAAATTTTCTCAAGCATCTCAAACTGGTGGCGCTTTATCAGCTCTGATTCCTGCAGCGTCTTTTCCGCGTCGGCGAGCTTGTTTTGGATATCCTCCTCTTTCTTTTCAAGCTTGTCGGAGCGCTTGTCGAGCGTTTCTTCTTTTTGCTGTGCCCGCCGTTCCATGCGCTGGACCTCGGCGCGGCGGTCCTTGTTGTCTTTTTCGGCCTCGCTGCGAAGCCTGTGGATTTCATCCTTCGCTTCGACCAGGGCCTCCTTCTTTTTGCTATCCGCAGTTTTTATCGCTTCGCTTACAATTCGTTTGGCTTCTTCTTCGGCGGAGCCAAGCTCCGACTCTGCGACTTTTTTTCTATATTGAACACCCAGAAAAAAGGCGGCAAATCCACCGATGACTGCAAGTATGCCTATAACCAGCGGTACAACTATCGAAATTGACATTGCGCTTTTTTAACCTCCTTTATTAAATTTTCAAAGTACATTCTGTACATAGAAATAAATCGACTTTAGGGTATATGTAATTATGGTCCCTAAAAATAAAGTCTAATCCATTTTATAACACACCGCGCCCGATGTCAAGAAAAACATAACACTATTGCGTAAATATATTTTTTTTGATATAATTGCGTTAAATAAATATTTAACGCAATTCGGGGGAGATGGAATGGCAAAAATCACAAAATATGCAAAAATAAATTACGATGAATGTTTTGGCGAGCTAAAAGATTTCCTATTATATATGCTGACAATACGCGGCAGGTCGCCGCGCACAGTACACGCGTATTACACAGACCTGCGCACATTTTTGCGGTACATAAAAAAAACGCATAAAAACCTCAGCCAGGATTACGCCGACATCATCATCAGCGATATTTCTGTAAGCGACCTTATGCGGATAACGCTCTCCGATGTTTACGGCTTCCTCAACTACGTGATGACGGACCGCACAAACAACGCGAAAACACGCTCAAGAAAAGTAAGCAGCATACGTTCGTTTTTCAAGTACCTCACCGTAAATACATCAGTGCTGAAGGACAACCCCGTAAAAGACCTGGAAATCCCTTCCGGCAAAAAAGCTGTGCCGAAGCACTTGACACTGGAGGAAAGCCTGGAGCTTATATCCGGCGTAAACACCGGCGAATCCATACGCGACTACTGCATTTTAACGCTGTTCCTAAACTGCGGGATGCGGCTTTCCGAGCTTGTGGGCATAAATTTAGAGGACGTGCGCGGCAATACACTAAAGCTCCTGGGCAAGGGAAATAAAGAACGCATGATCTATTTGAACGACGCCTGCCTTTTGGCGATTGAGCGGTATGTGAGGGTAAGGCTCCACCCAAAAAGCGCCGACGACAAAAACGCGCTTTTTATATCGGCACACGGCAAAAGGCTCTCGCCCAGGCGCGTTGAGCAGATAGTAGACAGCTGCCTTAAAAAAGCCGGGCTGGAGCAAAAAGGCTATACGCCGCATAAACTTCGCCATACGGCGGCTCCCTTGATGTACCAGCACGGCAATGTAGATATCCGTGTGCTGCAGGAAATTTTGGGCC
>WRLS01000162.1 GCA_009776345.1 Oscillospiraceae bacterium
TTGGAGGGGTGGCGCGGAGCGGCGGGTTGGTTTTAACACGATTTCATTTACGGTTATTTTTCACCGCTCAAGCCGCGGGGGCTCTTCTTTGCCCGCGCAAAGAAGCAAACGCGCCGGGGAAACCCCGGACCCCCACTCCGACAAGCCGCATAGCCTCGTGCCCTTCATCGCGCACGTCATAAGCATAGTTCTATAATCCGCCCGATCGCTCAGCCGAGCCAAGCTCTAGGGCTGGAACGCGGAAAAAGGTATTAGGAAAAAGAAATATTTGAAGACTTTTTCCGCTGTAATTACGTGCGCGTTCGCTTCCGGTGTCGCTCCCTGTTTTAGTTTTGTGCTTGCTTGCCTTTGCAGCTGTCCCCCTCACTGAGGGGGATGTCACGAAGTGACAGGGGGAGCTGTTTTTAAATACGCATTATGAATTATGGATTTCGCGCGCTAACCGCAAAACCCGTAAAACTATTATTCTGCACAATCCCCCGCATATAACAAGCAGATTTTTCATGCCGTTGCCGGCTGCAAAAAAACAGCTTGCGTTTTCTTGCATGAATCTGTTAAAATGACGTAACAGCTATAAGCTTGCGTATTTGGAGGATAGCCTTATGCCGTCTATAAACAAAGTCCTCGCCGCCAACCGCGGCGAGATTGCCATCCGTATTTTCAGGGCGTGCCACGATTTGGGGCTGAGTACCGTCGCGATGTATTCCAACGAGGATACGCTCAGCCTTTTCCGCACAGAAGCGGACGAGTCCTATTTAATCGGCGAGAACATGAGCCCGCTCGGCGCGTATCTCGACATACCGTCAATCATCGCGCTGGCAAAGCGCCGCCATGTGGACGCGATACATCCCGGCTACGGCTTTTTGTCCGAAAACGCCGAGTTCGCGCGCGCCTGTGAAAAGGCGGGGATAAAATTCATCGGCCCGCCGTCCGATGTACTGGAAAAGATGGGCGACAAGCTAAACGCGAAGCAGATCGCCATAAGCTGCGGCGTCCCGACAATCCCGGGGACCTCCGTCCCGCTCAAGGACGTGGACGAGGCGCTGGAAAAAGCGCTCGGCTTCGGTTTCCCGATTTTGCTCAAAGCCGCCGCGGGCGGGGGCGGGCGCGGTATGCGCCGCTGTGACACTCCCGAAGAAGTCCGCCGCGAGTTCGAGCTGGTCAAAAGCGAAGCGCACAAGGCGTTCGGCAGCGGCGATATATTTATCGAAAAATTCCTTGTTGAACCCAAACACATCGAAATACAGATACTCGCCGACAAACACGGCGGCGTTATGCACCTGGGCGAGCGCGACTGCTCGCTCCAGCGCCGCTACCAAAAAGTCGTGGAGTTCGCCCCCGCGTTTTCCGTCCCGCAAAAGACACGGCAAAAGCTTTACGGCGACGCGGTGAAAATCGCAAAAAGCGTCGGCTATATAAACGCCGGGACGATTGAATTCCTCGTAGACGCACAGGGCAATCATTATTTTATCGAGATGAACCCGCGCATACAGGTCGAGCATACAGTCACCGAGCTTGTAACGGGCGTCGACCTTGTCCGCGCGCAGATACTAATCGCCGATGGGCATAAACTGTCCCACCCCGATATCGGGCTTAACAGCCAGGACGATGTAGTCCTGCGCGGGTTTGCAATACAGTGCCGCGTAACAACAGAGGACCCCGCCAACTCCTTCGCGCCGGACACCGGAAAAATAACCGCCTACCGCTCCGGCGGCGGCTGCGGCGTGCGTCTGGACGGCGGCAACGCCGTAACCGGTGCCGTAATCTCCCCGTACTACGACTCCCTGCTCGTCAAGGTCTGCACCTGGGACAATACCTTCGCCGGTGTTTGCCGCAAATCCCTGCGCGCGATAAAAGAGCTGCGTATCCGCGGCATAAAAACAAACATCCCGTTTGTAACGAACATACTCGGCCACCCGACCTTCATCGCGGGCAACTGTCACACGAAGTTCATCGACGACACTCCCGGCTTGTTTGATTTCATCGGCCCCAAGGACCGCGCCGTAAGCGTCCTGAAATTCATCGCCAAGACCCAAATGTCACAGCCCGCCGGCGAAGACAAGCAGTTCCCCGACCTGCGCATACCCGATGTTTTAAAAAAGCCCGCGCCTGGCCTGAAACAGCTTCTGGACGAAAAAGGCCCCAAGGCTGTTACCGATTGGGTTTTGGCGCAGAAGAAACTCCTGCTCACCGATACGACAATGCGCGACGCGCACCAGTCGCTGTTTTCCACGCGTATGCGCACAAAGGATATGGCGGATATCGGCGAAGCCGTGGGCGACATCCTCGCGGACTGTTTTTCCTTGGAAATGTGGGGCGGCGCGACCTTTGACGTTGCCTACCGCTTCCTGCACGAGGACCCGTGGGAGCGGCTGGACAAGCTCCGCGCAAAAATACCGTCCCTTCTTTTCCAGATGCTCATACGCGGGTCCAGCGCCGTGGGCTACGAATATTACCCCGACAATCTCGTCCGGGAGTTTATCGCACAGGCGGCGAAAGGCGGGATAGATGTGTTCCGCGTGTTCGACTCGCTCAACTGGCTGCCCGGCATGGAGGTCGCAATGGACGAAGTCATCAGGCAAAACAAAATCTGCCAGGGCACCGTGTGCTATACCGGCGATATTTTAGACCCCGCGCGCGATAAATACACGCTGAAATATTACGTTGATTTCGCAAAGGAGCTTGAGCGCCGCGGCGCGCACATGATCGGCATAAAGGATATGTCGGGCCTGCTAAAGCCCTACGCCGCCAAAAAGCTTGTGTCCGCCTTAAAACAGGAAATAGGCGTGCCGATCCACCTGCACACCCACGACACCAGCGGAAATCAAGTGGCCGCGTATCTGTACGCCGCGGAGGCGGGCGCTGACGTGCTGGACGTCGCCACTCCCTCATTTTCGTCGCTTACGTCCCAGCCGTCGATCGGCTCCGTCGTTTCCGCGCTCGAAGGCTCCGCGCGCGATACGGGGCTTGACCTTGCGCGTATACACAAGCTGGATGAATACTGGTCGGACGTGCGCAGCTACTATGAGATTTTCGACTCCGGGCTGAAAAACCCGATGACGGAAATTTACCGCTACGAAATTCCCGGCGGCCAGTACACAAACCTCTACCCGCAGGTGGTTTCGCTTGGACTAGGCCACCGCTTTGACGATGTAAAGGAGATGTACAAGGCGGTCAATGATATGCTCGGGGACCTTGTAAAGGTCACGCCGTCCTCAAAGATGGTCGGGGACTTCGCGATCTTCATGGTTCAAAATAATCTGACGCCGGAGAATATCACAACCCGCGGCGAGCATCTCTCCTTCCCGGATTCAGTCGTCAGCTATTTCAAAGGCATGATGGGCCAGCCCGCCTGGGGCTTCCCGGAGGGCCTGCAAAAAATCGTGCTGCGCGGCGAAAAGCCCATCACCTGCCGCCCCGGGGAGCTTTTGCCGCCCGCCGATTTTGACAAGGCGCGCGAAGCAGTCGCGAAAGTAAAACAATCAGAGCCGACCGAACGCGATATAGTTTCGTGGCTCCAATATCCCAAAGTGGTTGAGGATTACTACATCCACCGCGCGGAATACGACGACCTTACCGATATGCCCGGCAGCGTATTCTTCCACGGCATGAATGTCGGCGAAACCATAAAGCTTGATATACGCGACGGCAAAACCTATGTAATAAAATACCTGGGCGCGGGCGACGCGAATGAGGACGGCACACGCAATTTCCACTTTGAGCTGAACGGCCTGCGCCGCGAAGTCGCAATCGCAGACCCAAGCTTGGTTTCTGTCGTCAAGCAGGCTGTCATGGCGGAGCCTGAAAACAAAAGCCACGTTGCCGCGTCCATCCCCGGCATGGTGTCGAAGATGAATATCAGCCCCGGCGATACCGTAAAAGAAAACGACATCCTCGCCGTTGTGGAAGCGATGAAGATGGAGATAAACATCGTCGCCCGCATGGACGGCGTAATCGACCGCGTCCTGATCGGAGCAGGCCAAGCCGTCAAAGCAGGCGAGCTTATGGCGGTTATTAAGTAGGGGCGGCAATCTGCCGCCCGAAATTAACACAACATAATATTCAATGCACCGTAGGGGCGGTCCTTGCGGCCGCCCGCATTGCACGATGCGCCGTGGTAATTTGCACCTATCCCATGCCCCCTTCGCGCACGAAGGGGGTGCCGCCCGCAGGCGGCGGGGGTTGTCCGTAGGGGCGGGGTTTTCCCGCCCGTAATTCCCCTCCTTGGAGGGGTGGCGCGAAGCGCCGGGGAGTTTTATAACGCGATTTCATCTTCGGCAGTTTTTCACCGCCCAAAGCCCCGGGGGCGTGTATTTTTAATGCGGCCACATAAACCAAAAGCGAACCGGGGGGACCCCGCCCCCCCCCC
>WRLS01000163.1 GCA_009776345.1 Oscillospiraceae bacterium
TAAAATGAAAACTATTGCGCTGTTTTATCTTGCAGCTAAGTTTGAACCGGGCAAACGGTATACGGAAAAGGAAATCAACGAAACATTGAATAATTGGCATACCTTCGGGGACCCGGCAATGCTACGGCGCGACCTGTATAATGGATATTTTTTGGGGCGTAAAAAAGACGGGTCAGAATATTGGCTGGAAGAGCAGCAGCCTGCGCTTTCAAAATAATAAAATGGAGTAAGCGGCATGGCGATCCTCAGCATGGTTATATTTATCTGCCTGCTGGTCTACCTCCAGCGGCTTATCTACAAAAAATACTGGGACCGCGGGCTGTCCCTTCGGCTTGCCTTTTCGGCTAAAGAAGCGTGGGAGGGCGAAACCCTTACCTTGACAGAGGAGCTTACGAACGCGAAGCCCCTCCCTTTGCCGTGGGTTACGGCGAAGTTCCAGCTCTCCCGCAGCTTAAAATTTTTGGCTGGGGAAAGTTTTAAGGTTTCCGACGACTACTACCAGCACGATTTGTTCCGCGTGAATATGTACCAGCGCGTTACCCGCAAGCTTCCGTTTGTCTGCGGAAGGCGCGGATATTACCGCATTAAAAGCATGGATGTGGGCAGCAGCGATATTTTAGCTTCGACAAAACTCGTTAAGCGGCTGCAAAGCACAGCGGAGCTTACCGTGCTGCCAAAGCTGATCCCCGCGCCGGAAATTGAAATTTTGACACAGCAGATCCAAGGCGATGTTGAAGTCCGTCGGTTTACAAACCCCGACCCCTTCCAGTTCCGCGGGATACGCGAATATTTCCCGCGCGATGATTTCAGGCACATAAACTTCAAGGCATCCGCGCGTACAGGCTCGCTTATGGTTAACCAATACGGCGAAACCGCAACTCAGGAGCTGATAATTCTGCTGAACCTGGAAACCTACGCCGACTGGGAACGCGAGGAGGTCTACGAGGAAGCTATACGCATCGCGGCTTCGGTGGCGGGCTATTTCAGCGGGCTGGGGGTTGCGGTCGGGCTGCGCTGTACCGGTAAAGATATTGCTACAGACAGCCCCGCGATGATCCTGCCTGGCAGCGGTGCGCGGCATTTCCACGGCGTTTTGGAACAGCTCGCCCGCATTGACCTGTCCCTTGAGCCGGAAAAAATGGCGCCGTACCTGGAAAACCTGCGCCAACCGGAGCCTGTCTATCTGCTGATATCGCCGCATCATGGCAAAGATATCACGCAGGCGTATGAAAAAGCGCGGGAGCAGGGGCTTTCTATAAGATGGATACTGCCCGCGCTGAAGGAAACCAAGCTGCGTTTACCGGAGGGCATTGAAATCACAAGATGGGATGTCGACCCGTCTGATTATGTGTTGTAATTACGAAAGGATTGATCTAAGGCATGACACAGCGGCGGGTTTTTATACGCTCTTTGCTCGGCGATATCTTCTTCTTCGGGCTTGCGCACAGCCTTATCTGCATAGGGCGTTATTTGCCCGGCGGGGAAAGGATAACTGCGATCTCTGTGCTGTCATTGGCTGTCCCTTTCTTTCTGATGGTCGTGTCGCGCCGTGTTGTTAAAAGCTTTATCTTATTCGCGGCGGTTCACATCGCGCTGGTTACGCTGCCTTTATGGCTGCCTATATTTTTACCTTTGTCAATGGCAGAAAGGAGCCTGCTGCTGATAGCACTGGTAGCCTTTCTGATTTATTCTTTTATTGTACGGCTCAAAGGGGCGCTGGTGCTGGAAACAGGCACCGCAATGTTCGGCGCGGGCGCGCTTATTATAACAGACGTACTGCTTGCAAGGCTCGGCAACAGGGAGCTTGCGGCGCTGCATTTATCGTGGGCGTTTGTTTTCCTGCTTGGGAATTTGCTCCACGACCAGATTTTGAGCGTGGACAGCTCGATGGATATCCTATCAGGCGCGGCACACCAGCCAATCCCGTCTATACTTCGATTTAACAATGCGCTAATTGCAGTCTTTGCGGTATTCGTCGGCGGGGCGGCATATTTGTCGGGTTTTATGCCGCTCGGCAGGATTTTAGGCACCGCAGGGAATATACTGCTGGAAGGTTTAGTATGGCTGCTTCGCCTAATTCCGGGAAGGGAATACGCCCCTGAATTTGAGGGCCCGGGCCCCGCTTCTGCCCCGCCTGTCCAAGCCCCGCCCGAATTCCCGGATGATGTACGCGAGCCACCTGCCTGGCTGATGCTGCTCGGTGAGATTTTTTATTATGCGGTTATAACCGCGATTGCCGCAGGTTTCCTTTTACTTTTATTATATAGTATTTTTCGGCTGTACCGGCGTTTCCACACCACGCGCACGCAGGATGGCGATGTCCGCGAGTACATCGGCCCTGTTCCGGAAGCAAGGCAAATTTTCGGTTTCATAAAAAAAATCCGCCTCCGTGTTTATGATGCGGAGCAAAACCGTGTACGCCGCCGCTATGCCCGAAAAGTGCGGCGAAATATCCGCAAGGGGGTACAGGTGGCTTTATCGGACACAACGGGCGAGATATACGCAAAGCTGCCAAAACAGGACGGCATGGCGGAGCTGACGCGGGAATACAACTTCGTCCGGTATGGCAGGGCTGAACACGGCCCGGGATAAAAAGCCACGCCAAGTGTCTTGTTTTGTGCTATACTTGTTAATATACAGTCATATTTATGGGAGGTATCTTTATGTCAATTTATAATGAGCCTTGGCGGCTTGTGCAAAACAGGATCCGCGGGCATGGCGGGCGCGAAATCGACAAGCTGCGCGGGATATCCCCGCCGGTGGATGATTCTACAGGCTCCGAGGCCTGGATCGGCTCGGTTACGCGGGTCGGCAACCCGCCGGAGAGCCTGCCCAATTACGGCTGCAGCGAAGTTATCCTGCCCGACGGTAAAAAAATGTTCCTTTACCAAGCGATTGCCCTGTCACCGCGGGATGTCCTTGGTGATCGGCATATGGCGAAAAACGGCGAGGGGATTGGCGTTTTGATAAAATACCTCGATGCCCAGCGGCAGTACGGGCTGCAATGCCACCCCACGCGCGAATGGGCCGCCCAAATGTGGGGCAGCCCATACGGAAAAGAAGAAAGCTGGTATGTAATCGGCACGCGCGGCGATACCGCCGAACCCGCCTACATACTGCTGGGTTTTAAAGAAGGCGTAACGCGCGAAAAATGGGAAGGGTATTATTACAAGGGCGATATAAAAGCGCTGGAAAACCTTTGCCATAAAATTGAGGTAAAGGTGGGAGAGGCTTATTTTGTCGGCGCGGGATGCCCGCACGCACTCGGTGAGGGATGCTTTGTTGTAGAAGTCCAGGAGCCGAGCGACATTACCGTCGGCGCGCTCCCGTACAAAGAAACGCTCAAAAACCGACCTTTGTCTGTTAATGTAAGCGAGGATGAATTCAACAACCGCCTGCTCGGCTCATATGTCTACGAGGGCCGCAGTTATGAGGATAACTTGAAAAAATGGAGGGCAAGCCGAAAAACCATCCGTGAGGGCAGCTGGGGCAAGGAGGATATTTTAGTAGGCCCCGACCATACGTCATTTTTCTCCTTCACACAGGCTGACATAACCGGTAAAACAGAGCTTCGGGACACGGGCTTTCCGCAGGTTGCGATAATCCTGGAAGGCTCCGGGGAGATACAGCATAGCGCGGGCGTTATGCAAATAAAACAGGCGGACGAAATTTTCCTGCCCTACAGCATACCCGGCGCGGAAATCTCAGGCAACGGCTTGAAAATAGTTTTTTGCCACCCGGAGGGTGTGGAGTTTTGCGGTTGAGGGGAAGGCAAAACACCCGCCGTTCTGCATTAGGCGAACCGAGGTTCGCCTTGCACCCTCTTTAAAAAAGAGGGAAAGTTGTGCGGTTAGCTTTACCCTCTTTTTTAAAGAGGGTGGCGCAAAGCGATTTATCGCTTTGTGACGGGTGTTTTGCCTTCGGTAGATTTAAGATTTAGGAAGGGATGCAGGGGCGGTCACATGGGACCACCCCTACAAACCCCATAGCAACACCGCTCTAAAAGGCGTGTTATTTTACGCGCTCTTTTATGTCTCCTACTTCCTTGTCTTCTCCTCATCCCCGCCTTGTCACTCTGCTGAGCTAATACTGATTCCAATTGAAATGTCAACCAAATAATCGCTCAAAAATCGCATATACGCAACGATTTCCGATCGATTCTTTGGGACACTTCTAACTGGAATAGGTATAAGAAGAAATACTGTCCGGCGTAAGCAAATAGCATTGGAGTGATTTCAAGTGAACGATATAGTCAAACCACTTTAAAAGCAAGTCAACAAAGCTTGTTCAAAGGAAGTAAAGCGGGGCAAGATTTTGCGCAGCTCACTCTTGAGCCACGCCCACCTTTTCTCAATGGGGTT
>WRLS01000164.1 GCA_009776345.1 Oscillospiraceae bacterium
GAAAAAAACTGGCGGGTCCGGGCTCCCCCCCCCGCCGGTAATATTGAATGGGGGGGGCGGGGCAGGAAAGCCCGCCCCTACCATAAAACCTGTGCGAAGCGCAATATTGCGGTTTCAATAAAAATATGCTAAAATATCTATATTAAGCCATTATGGAGGTATACGCGGCAACATGAAAATCTGCCTTAGACTGCTGAAAAAAGCCAGAAAATACTGGGTGTGGCTGATACTTGCGATGCTCTCGTTCGCGGGGCTGACAGCGACCCAGCTCTACGCGCCGCTTGTAGTGCGCGAGCTTACGCGAATGGCGACGGAGGGCGACCCGGAAATCGCCGCAAGGTCGCTGCAAATGGGGATTGCCCTGCTGGTTGTGTACGCTTTTCACGCGGTTTTCGCGTTTGGCAGGTCGTACCTGCCGCATCTTGCCGCGTGGCTGTATGTGGCAGACCTGCGCGTGGAGGTCTACAACAAGCTCCAGCACCTGTCCATGCGGTTCTACCACGACAAGCAGACAGGCCAGCTAATGAGCAGGGTGATCAACGACACAAACAATGTAGAAACCCTGATCGCCCACGCCGCCCCGGATGTAATCGTTAATATGATGATTTTTCTGGGCGTTGCGGCAATGCTGTTTTACATAAACGCGGCGTTGGCGGCGCTTACGCTGTTTGCGATACCGTTCCTTTTGTACTCCGGGATTGTTTTCGCGCGGTATGTCCTGCCGAGGTTCAGGCAGATGCAAAAAACCCTGGGGGTCCTAAACGGCGGCCTGCAGGACAATCTGACCGGCATGAAAGAAATACAGGTGTTCGGGCGGCAGGAGCATGAGCTTGGCAAGGTAACAAAGCTGGTCAACGACTTCCGTGACGCGATGCTCAGCGCACTGCGGCTGAGCGCGGTGTATCATCCCACGGTGCAGTTTTTCAGCAGCATGGGCATGGTAATCGTCATCGCGTATGGCGGCTACTTGGTTTCGCAAAACCGCCTGCCTGTGGAGGACATCATCGCGTTTGTGCTGTACCTGGGCATCTTCTACCAGCCGATCGCGATGCTTGCCAGGGTAAACGAGGATATCCAGACGGCAATCGCGGGGAGCGAGCGCGTATTTGAAATTCTCGATGAAGAGTCAGACGTGCAGGACAAACCCGATGCCGCCGCGATCGAAAGGGCAAGGGGCGAGATTGAGTTCTGTGACGTGAGCTTTCATTACAACGAGCCTATCCCCGTCCTTGAAAACGTAAATTTACATATTGAACCCGGGCAGGTTGTGGCGCTGGTGGGGCCGACGGGCGTTGGCAAAACCACGATGATCAGCCTTATCAGCCGCTTCTACGACCCTGTGGAAGGCTCTGTCAAATTAGATGGGAAAGATCTGCGGGACGCGACGCTTCTAAGCCTTAGAAATAACATAAGCATCGTTTTGCAGGATGTTTTCCTCTTTAACGGCACAGTGGGCGAGAACATCGCGTACGGTGTTGATAACCCCACGCAGGAACAGATTATCGAAGCCGCTAAAACCGCCCGCGCCCATGATTTTATTATGAGCTTTGAAAAAGGCTACGACACAGTGATAGGGGAGCGCGGCGTGCGGCTTTCCGGCGGGCAGAAGCAGCGGCTTTCAATCGCGCGCGCGGTCCTTCGCGACAGCCCCGTGCTGATCCTGGACGAAGCCACCGCTTCCGTAGACGTAGAAACCGAAAAGCTGATCCACGAAGCAATGGATCTGGTGATGAAAAACCGCACGACCATTTTGATCGCCCATCGGCTTTCCACCGTGCGAAAGGCCGATAAAATCGTAGTGCTGGACGAGGGCCGCATCTGCGAAACCGGGACGCATGAGGAGCTTATTCACGCCGGCGGCCTGTACTCGCGCCTGGCGTCGATACAGTATTCGCAGGATGACGAAGGCGCGTTGATATAATATGTGGCTGCTTTTAGCGTTTGCGTCCGCGCTGTTTGCGGGGCTTACATCAATCCTCGCGAAAATCGGTATCAAAGATACAAATTCGGATCTTGCCACCGCCCTCAGGACAGTGGTAGTGGCTGTGTTCGCCTGGTTCATGACGTTTGTAGCCGGGTCTTACGCGGATATAGCTTCGGTCAGCCCGATTAGCTTGCTGTTTTTGATCCTGTCCGGCTTGTCTACAGGGGCGTCGTGGCTGTGCTATTTCCGCGCACTCCGGCTCGGGGATGTAAGCAAAGTCGTCCCTATAGACAAATCCAGCACTATTCTTACAATGCTGCTGGCGTTCATTTTCCTCGGCGAGGGGCTTACATGGCAAAAGGCGGCGGCGATGCTTATAATCGCCGCGGGTACATATTTGATGACTGTACACAGGGGCACCGCCCAAAAAGAAAAAAGCCGAGCGTGGTTGTTTTACGCCGCTTTATCGGCGCTGTTCGCCGCCTTGACCGCGATTTTGGGAAAGATCGGCATACAGGATGTGGAGGCGAACCTGGGTACCGCAGTTCGCACGCTTGTAGTGCTGGCGATGGCGTGGGCGATCGTCCTGGCGGGCGGAAAACACAGGGGGTTGCCGCAGATAAGCCGAAGGAGCTGGCTGTTCCTCGGGCTTTCGGGTTTGGCGACAGGCGGGTCGTGGCTGTGCTTCTACCGCGCCCTTCAAACCGGCCCTGCAAGCGTGGTAGTCCCCATTGACAAGCTCAGTATTGTTATCACAGTGGCGTTTGGGTATTTTGTCTTCGGCGAAAAGCTCGGGCGCAGGGCTGCCGCAGGGCTTGCGATGATCACCGTGGGGACGCTCAGCTTGCTTTGGATGTAATGCCTCACTCACATAAAAACACCTGTCCCGGAATACACATAGTTTTGTAGGATATTACAAAACTGTGAGGTACCGGGCTTGCGGAACCGAAGAAGAAAAAAGGACACGCCTGTGCCGCTGATCCCAATCCTGCTTACATTGGCGGCAGCGGCGGTCACGTTAAACGCGGCCCTGCGGAATATAGATGTTATCGGACAGGCGGGGGAACAGGCGGCAATCGCCTCCGCTGTGCTGACCATGCCCGATGCGGGGCTTGATTTAATATTGGAACGCTTCCGCAGCTTAGTGCTGGGGGAGGAAGGGACGGCGCCGGATGCCGCGTATCAGCACCCTTGGCCGCCGCCGCAGGTGATGGATCAAAACCCGCCGGGGCTTATGCCGGAAACGCGAGATGATGAGCAGGAGGGCGTACAGGGGCGCGCGCCGCCGAGAATCCCCGCAAGGTATTCCGCCCCGGTAATCAGCGAAGACTTCAGCGGCTACGATGACGGTAACTGGGTAAAGTGGCGCGGCGCGTTTATCCTGAATGAAACCTCCCACAGTGACGAAGATATCCTCAGTATCCTTGAAACCCCGTGGGGGGCGGTTTTGGGCGATACATCCGAGCCGCAGGTGCTGATTGTCCATACACACGCAACCGAAAGCTTTGAATCCCACGACCGGGATGCTTACGATATACGCAACACCTGGCGCAGTACGGACAATTCGATAAATATTACAGCGGTCGGCGCGGAAGTGGCGCGCGTTTTGGAGGAAAACGGCGTGACCGCCCTGCACGACACCACTCAGCATGACTACCCGTCCTACAACGGCTCGTACAACCGCGCGGCAAATACAATCGAAGATTATCTGCGGCAGTATCCGAGTATTAAGATTGTCTTGGATATCCACCGCGACGCGATGCCGCGCGGGGACGCGATCGTAAAGCCCGTGGCGGTGGTGGAAGGCGAAAAGGCCGCGCAGATTATGCTTATCTCATCGAGCGACAACGGCACGGTCGGTGTACCCGAATGGCGCGAGAACCTGCGGTTTGCCGCTTTGCTGCATGATTATATGGAAAGCCGTTACCCGGGGCTTGCCCGGCCGGTGTATCTGTGTTACAGGAAATATAATATGGACCTGACCACAGGCTCACTGCTGATGGAGGTCGGCTCTAACGCCAATACGCTCGAAGAAGCGCTCCATTCGGCGCGGATGGCGGGGCAGGCGCTCAGTGACTTAATTTGGGATTTGACGCAGTATGATGAATAAAGCCGCCTGCAAATGCAGTGCGGCCCTATTCTTTAGTCCCAGTTTATTTCATCATGCCGTACAAACTCCCCACGCGCAAACTGGGCGCGCGCTAGTTCGATGTCTGCAATATCTGCTAGTGTAAGTTCTTAGCTTTACAATGTAAGTGCAACAAAAAGAATGACTCAAGAAGCCAAAGCCTGTAAAATGGTAGTTGAAGAGACAACCAAAGACAGGAGGCGGCAAAATGAGCC
>WRLS01000165.1 GCA_009776345.1 Oscillospiraceae bacterium
GGACAGGGCAAGCGCCGGGATGCCTATGTCCTGGTCGAACAGCACATCGGGGCTATGGCTGAGAAGCACTGTGAAATCATCCGGCTTTGCGCCGGACACCGCGGCGCGGACATCGGCATTGCCGCGCTTTTTATCCTCCACGCCGCATAAATATAAGTTTTCTAGGGTAAATATACCATTATTGCGCAGCGGGGTTATGCCAAAGCTTTCCATCGCGCTGAAATATTCCGACGGCCTGTCGTGGTTCCCGCCAACGCCGAAAATCCCGTCCGCCGCGTTTATACCGGACAGGTACGCAAAAGCGCGCAGCATGGCTTCCCCGCGCGGGAAATCGCCGCCGATCAGCATTAGATCCGCGTTTTCTTTATTTATCTGCTCCACGGTTTCCATAAGCTTTTTTTCGGGGAGGTCGTGTATATCCGAAATAAACACAAGCTTATAGCCGTCCAGCGCCGGGGAGATTTTCTCCGACGTGTAATCTGTATATACATACTGCGTTATCCTGTCCAGTGTCGCGCAGGACACCAGATGTATTACAGCGGTCGCCGCCACTGCCGCGCCAAAGCCCAACGCGATTTTTTTGCCCGCGGGCATAATTTTTCTCATACCTGCCATTCCCCGCTGTGCATTTTTTCTATGTAAGAGATATAGCCGTCCTTCGTGAATTCGGGCGTAAAGCTGTCCATTAAAGCCTTTGCCTCCTTCGCGCCGCCCCGAAGCAGGCGGTACACGGTAAACGCAAGCAGCTTTGCCGGGTTTATAATCAGCTTTACAGGGTCGGTAACGGTAAAGTCCCTGCTGTGAAGCGCGCCTTCCGCGCCGCCGAACGTGAAGTTCAGCACCGGCATCAAGTGGGTAAGGTCGCCCACATCCGTTGAAGCGGGGTTTTGCAACCCCGGCTGTATATGCCTTATGTCAACGCCGCCGAGAAGCGCGGCGGCTTCGATTTGTACTTTGTCGGGCGCGCGCTCAATTACAGGCATATAGCCCTGCGTGTCTTTTATCCCGACCCTCGCGCCTATCGCGTGTGCCGCGCCCTCAAACGCCCTGTTGACCTTAACAGAAGCTTCGCCGATCGCATCAAGGGTTTTTGCGCGCACCATCATGTCCAGCACGGCTTCATGCGGGACGACGTTTACGGCATCGCCGCCCTTTGTGATAACCGGGTGTACGCGGATGTAGTCCTTCTCCCTAAATGTTTCGCGTATCATCCCAACAGCGCTAAGCCCCAGGCTTGCGGCGTTCAGTGCGTTTATCCCCTCATGCGGCATGGCGGCGGCATGGGCGGCCTTGCCCAGAAACGCGGCTGTTTTCCCGATAAACCCGCTGGTGGCATTGCTGCCCAGCATGATATCGCCGTTTTCGCTGCCCGCCATATGCACATGGGTTGTCAGCGCAATGTCAATATCGTCAAATTCACCAAGGCGCACAAGCTCGCTTTTCCCGCCGGAATATTTGACCTTGCCCGATTTGTAAAGCCCTTCGCGTATATCCGCGCTGAGATATTCCTCCGCGGGGACAGCGAAAAATACCGCCCTGCCGTCCAATTCCGCGCTGACCTCCGGGTCGCTGAGCGCGAACGCCGCCCCGAGCATCGCCACAAGCTGGGCGTGATGCCCGCACGCGTGGGAAACCCCGGTTTGCGGGTTTGCGAAGGGATGCTCCGCGCAGGGGATGCCGTCCAGCTCCCCGATAACCGCGACAGACGGCCCCCGCGCGTTCCCTGCCGATGCGCGCACTCCCGTTAAAGCTATGCTTTCCCGCGGCTCCAGCCCCATTTCCCGCAGGGTTTTGGCGGTGAATGCCGCGGTTTCGGTTTCGTGGTAGCCGATTTCCGCTTTGCCATAAAGATAATCCGCCACCTCAAGTAATGCTTGCGATTTCTCTTCGATAATTTCACTGATACGCTTTTCGGTGCGGTCCATATCCAACTCCCCCAATGCAACTATATATACAACAGTATAGCTTAAAATTCCCCGTTTGGAAATGTATTTTCTGTATACTGCGCAAAATGTTATATTATGGCTGTACAAGCCCCCGTGCTTATGCTATACTTTGTGATGTAATACAGCGAATTTTGTCCCCCGGCAACAAAGAAAAAAAGGAGTGGTAGACTTGAGCACGTTTGCAAAAAAACTCGACAGCTTTTTTGGCGTATCCAAGAGCAACTCCACTGTAAAGACAGAAATCCTCGCCGGCCTTACCACCTTCGCAACCATGGCATATATCCTTGCGGTCAACGCTTCGATCCTCGCGGACTCGGGACTTGACCAGGGCGCGGTCTTTGTAGCCACGGCATTGGCATCCGTGGTCGGCACTGTCGCAATAGGCCTGCTGGCGAACCTTCCGCTTGCGCTGGCGCCCGGCATGGGGCTGAACGCGTTCTTTGCCTACACGGTCGTCCTCGGCATGGGCTTTAGCCCGCAGTTTGCCCTGGCGGCTATTTTTGTTGAGGGCCTGCTTTTCATCGTCCTCAGCAAAACCGGCATCAGGACAGCGCTCTTCAACTCCATCCCCATGGCGCTTAAACTGTCTGTGGGCGCCGGTATCGGTATGTTTATCCTGTTTATCGGGCTTAAAAACGCGGGCGTGGTTGTGGCAGACTTCGCCACCTATGTAACCATGGGCAGCCTGCAGAGCGCCGCCCCCGCACTCGCGCTGATCGGCGTGGCGTTCACCTTGGTGCTTATGCTTAAAAAAGTAACGGGCGCGCTGCTTATCGGTATTTTCGCGACATGGATTGCAGGGATCATCGCACAGTTTGCCGGTTGGTACCAAATCGACGTTGCGGCGGGCGCGTACAATCTTCTTCCCACCGCGTTAGTGTCCGCGCCGCCGTCCCTTGCCCCGACATTCCTGCTGTTCATTGACGGCTTCAAGGAAATATTCGTTTCAGCAGGGACATTCTTCAGCTTCTTGGCGGTTATGTTCACATTCCTGTTTGTTGATATATTTGACACGGTCGGCACTTTGGCGGGCGTTGCGTCAAAAGCGAAGATGCTCGATGAACACGGAAAGCTTGAGAAAGCCGACGAGGCCCTGCTTGCCGACGCTATCGCGACGACAGTAGGCGCGGCGCTCGGGACTTCGACGACCACCACCTATATTGAATCCGCCGCGGGTGTACAGGAAGGCGGGCGCACGGGACTGACGGCGATGGTCGTTGCGTTCTTCTTCGCGATCAGCCTGTTCTTCGCCCCGATATTCCTGACAATCCCCGGGTTTGCTACGGCTACGGCGCTTGTTGTGGTCGGCGTGCTGATGCTTGAGCCGATCGGCCGCCTAAGGTTCGACGACCTGGAGGACCTTGTCCCGCTCGGCATTACGATTATCACGATGCCGCTGTTCTTCTCCATTTCCCACGGTTTGGCGTTCGGCTTTATCTCCTATGTGGTGGTAAAGGCGGCTGTCGGCAAATTCAAGGAAATAAGCCCGCTGATGTGGGTGCTTGCGGCACTGTTCTTGCTTGGGCTGATTGTGCTTTTGTAAAAGAATTAAAAAAACTCCCCGATTTTTTCGGGGAGTTTTTTTCGCGCATTGCCGGTTACTTGCCCCTAAGGCGCTGATATTTACACTTTGTCGCCTGGCCTCCGCGGATATGGCGCTCCGATTTATTTTGCTCCAATACCCGTTTCACCTGCCTATACAGCGATTCGTTGTATGCCCTCAAGCGCTCGCTTACGTCTTTATGTACAGTGCTTTTACTAATATTATATTTTTCAGCCGTCTGCCTTACCGTCGCGTTATTTTCTATGATGTACTGCGCCAGCTTCACTGCGCGGTCTTCGGGTAATCCTTTCAAAGCTCGACCCTCCAAACATATCTTTTATATGATAATATATGCGCCGCGCAGTATATTTTATGTGCGCAGGAGGGCGTATTATCGTGCTTTTTTGTATATTGTGCGCCGTATAATCGGCGGCAATAATTACACAGGCAGGGACATGGTCCGGTCTGCTGTCAGCTCATAAAAAGAAACAAGGACGCAAACCATTTGGCTTGCGTCCTCAGATTGATGACAAACTCCATATACGGCGCAATATTATTTACGTAGGGCAAAACACCAAAACACCCGGCGCGAAGCGATTTATCGCTTCGCGCCACCCTCTTTAAAAAAGAGGGTGCGTCCTACGGTCATTTTGTGCTTTCTAATGAAAGAATAAATCCTATTTTAGCCTTACCCTCTTTTTTAAAGAGGGTGGCATCACTGCGATTTTTCGCAGTGATGACGGGTGTTTTGCCTTCGGCAGGATTTAGGATTAAGG
>WRLS01000166.1 GCA_009776345.1 Oscillospiraceae bacterium
TGCAAAGTAGCAGCCCCCGCGGCTTGAGCGGTGAAAAACTACCGAAGATAAAATCGTGTTATAAACCACCCCGGCGCTCCGCGCCACCCCTCCAAGGAGGGGAATTTCGGGCGGCAGGTTGCCGCCCCTACGATGCAATGCGGTAAATGCGGGCGACCGCAAGGGTCGCCCCTACGATGCAATGTTGTTGATTGGTTAATAATTTCGGGACGCCCGGTGTGCGTCCCCTACCCTAAAACCTCAATCCTAAAACCTCAATCCTGCGCGGCAGCGCCGTGCCGCAAAGCTTATATATATTTTTAGGTAAAATCGGGCAATTATGTATACGGCAAAATAAAAATCGCTTTTGGGCGGTTTTTTTGCTATAATACTGTCTAAAGATAATTCATTGGGGCTGATGTATAATGCTGTTTGACGCGCTGCAGGGTATTTTGGATAAAGTGCAAAAACCCGCCCGTTATATAGGCGGGGAGCTTAACAGTGCTGTGAAAGACAAAGAATCGGTAAGCGTGCGGTATGCGTTTTGCTTCCCGGATATGTATGAAATCGGGATGTCGCATTTGGGGATGAAAATCCTATACTCGCTGCTGAACGCGCGTGAGGATACTTGGTGCGAGCGTGTTTTCGCGCCGGGCGCGGACATGGAAGGGCTGATGCGCTGTAAGGGGATCCCGCTTTACGGGCTGGAAAGCCTTGAACCTATACGCGGTTTTGATTTTATCGGGTTTACGCTCCAGTACGAGATGTCGTTTACCGCCGTGCTGAATATGCTTGACCTTGCGGGGCTTCCGGTGCGTTCGGCAGATCGAGAGGGGCTGTCGCCCATCGTGATTGCGGGCGGGCCCTGTGCCTGTAACCCGGAGCCGATGGCGGATTTTATCGACCTGTTTGTCTTGGGTGAGGGCGAGGAGGTTTCGCCCCAACTAATTGAACTATACAAAAAAGCGAAATCGGGCGGCTGGGAAAAAAGCCGGTTTTTGTCGGAAGCTGTAAATATACCGGGTGTGTATGTACCGTCACTGTATACTGTCAGCTATCATGACGATGGGCGGATTGCCGCAGTTGCCGCGTCAGATGGCGCCCCCGCTAAAGTACGCAAGCGGATTATTGCCGATTTAGACGGCGTGTTCTTCCCGGACAAATTCGTTGTGCCTTTTGTTGAGATCGTACACGACCGCGCGGTGCTGGAGATCCTGCGTGGCTGTATACGCGGCTGCCGTTTTTGCCAGGCGGGCTTCCTGTATCGGCCCTACAGGGAAAAATCCCCATGCGTTTTAGAACGCGGCGCACGCAGCTTAACGGACAGCTCCGGTTATGATGAGATTTCCCTGACATCCCTTAGCACAAGCGACTACTGCGGGCTTGAAGAACTGCTAAGCAGGTTGACTTCTTGGACGCAGGAGCAGGGCATTGGGCTGAGTTTGCCGTCCCTGCGCATGGATAATTTTACTCCCGAGCTGTCGGAGCAGATTGCGAAGGTGCGCAAATCCGGGCTGACATTCGCGCCGGAAGCGGGTACTCAGCGCTTAAGGGACGCAATCAACAAAAATATTACGGAGGACGATATCCTCGGGGCCTGCCGCACGGCGTTCCTGGGCGGCTATACATCGGTCAAGCTGTATTTTATGCTCGGCCTGCCGACAGAAACACGGGAGGATATCGCGGGGATCGCGGAGCTTGCGCATAAAATTGTGGACCTGTTCTACTCCATGCCGGACAGGCCCAAGGGGAAATCCGTGAATGTGAGCATCAGCGCGGCCTGCTTTGTGCCAAAACCGTTCACGCCATTCCAGTTTGAAGCGCAGGACACAGCCGCGCTTTTCCGTGAAAAACAGGAATACCTGAAAAGCTGTATCCGTTCAAGGAAGGTCAGCTTCAGGTATCACGAGGCGGGGACTTCTGTGCTGGAGGCTACGCTTGCGCGCGGCGACCGGCGGCTTTGCGCGGTAATAGAAGGCGCGTGGAAAAAAGGCTCCAAACTGGACGGCTGGAGCGAGCATTTCAGCCAGGCGCGCTGGGACGAAGCCATGGCACAGGCAGGGCTTGACTGTTCTTTTTACGCGAACCGCAAACGGGATTACGACGAAATAATGCCGTGGGACCATCTGGACTTTGGGGTCTCCAAGGAATTTTTGATCAGCGAAAACCGCCTGGCTTACGCGGGCGAAACCACGCCAAGCTGCCGTGAAGGCTGTGCCGGATGCGGTTCGGGCGGCGGCTTGTACTGCGGGTAAGTGTTTAAATTTAAGCGGGCTTGCCCTGTTCAAGCGAGCGCATTGCCAGGATCGTTTCATCAATAAGCCCCTCGAGCGTTACGCCGAGCATATCCGCGCCTTTTTGGATCGTTTCCCTCGAACATCCCGCGGCGAATTTTTTGTCTTTAAACTTTTTCATAACGCTTTTGCGCTCCATATCCGAAACGCTTTTGCTTGGCCGCATAAGCGCCGCCGCGCCGATCAGCCCGGTTAGCTCGTCCACGGCGAACAGGACCTTTTCCATGATATGCACAGGCTCACAGGGCGTGCCTGTCATGCCCCAGCCGTGGCTCATTGCGGAGCGGATGACGCCTTCATCAATCTGCTCTTCGCGCAGTATTTCGGCGCCTTTGACACAGTGGCTTTCCGGGTACAGCCCGAAGTCTATGTCGTGCAGCATCCCGACAGCGCGCCAATAATCCTCGCGCCCGGGGTCGCGTGTTTGGGCAAAAAAGCCCATAACGCCGGAAACTACCTCGCCATGCTGAAGATGAAAAGGCTCGCTGTTATATTTTGCGAGGAGAGCGGCGGCTTGTTCGGTAGTGGGGATAAAAGCCATATTTATGCATCCTTTCAGGTAAGCTATTTCGGCTTAAGCAGTACGAATAATATGATCGCGGCGACCGCCGCGATATACGCAATAACGCCCGCGGAGAACCCGTCGCCGTTGCTTTGATTTCCGGGGGACTGGTAAATAACCGTATCAGGGGCGCTGTTCACAGTGCTGTCTTGCCCGGCGGGAGACCTCTCGGGAGGGTCCGGTTCATCTTTTTCCTGCGTATCGCGCGGAGCGGGGCGTGGGGCTGTGCTGCCGCCGGAGGATATCACGCCTTCAAACTTCTTCTCATTTTGCGGCGGCGGGTCCGGATCCTTTTTTGGCTCGGGCGCCGGTGCCGGTGAAGCGTTATCTGCCGGCGGCGGCTGCTGTTGTGAGCCGGAAATTTTAGGCGCGGGCGGCTCAGGCGGCGGGGGTTCGGGGGGCGGCAAATAAGGCACAGCCTCCGGGGGCGGGGGCGGGTCGCCGGTTTCCAAGCTTGCCCCGGTTAAAATAACCTTGGCGAGGCTTGTCATGCGAATGAGTTTATTATACCGGGCACGGTCATACATATCGTAATAACGTGGGGTATCATTGATTTCAACTTGAATAAAAGCGGTGCCGGGAGGGATAGAGGCGGTGAATTCCTCATAGCAATAAAGTGAGTTTGACACATAGTACATAATGCCCGGTTGGAGCGGTACCCTGGTGTAAGCGGCGCCCGTGGCAGAAACATAGACATTGACGCCGTAACCGATCATGCCGCCGTTTTCCGGCGCCTCGGGGAACCCTTCCGGGGCCGGATCTGTAAAAACCATGCTGCTGTCGTATACAGCCAGCCGCATCGTACCCGATACCGGGAAATATACAAATTGATTGGACAAGCTGAAATATGCCTGCTGTGAACCGGCAGGCCGCACGGACAGGACCGCGGAATCCGCCTGTACGCCAAGCCCCCATCCGCCGCCGGGCAGCGGATGCGCAAATGTCCCCGGATTGTTATATATCCCGACAGTAAGCTGCTCACAGCCCCTTGCCCTGTATGTAACCCGCCCGATTGGCTGGGATGTGTTAGAAAAAGACATAAACGTCTTGTCGTGTAAAACCTCCCATAAACCGCTAACCGGGGAAAGGTTCTGTGGATTTCGTACACTGTCCGGGATATTTGTTTCCATTTCATCTATATAAGTAAAGGCCAGCACGCAGAGCGGAAATGCGATACCGGCCAGAAATAAAACAAGGGACAGACATTTCCGCATTGAGGCCTCCGAACAGGAAAATTTCGCCAATTTTCGACATTTTTATCATATCACCTCTAAGCGGAGATTGCAATAGCGTTTGCGAAATTCATAATGCATAATTAAACACACAAAACCATGTAGGGGCGAGCATACGGTTGCCCGCCGCCTCTGCCCCCTTCGCGCACGAAGGGGGTGCCGTCCGCAGACGGCGGGG
>WRLS01000167.1 GCA_009776345.1 Oscillospiraceae bacterium
GCCCCCCCTCGCCCCCTAAGACCCCCCGCGACCCCCCGCAGAGGCTGTAGAAGCCACACTTGCCAGCACGACAGACTTATTACAACCAATATGCATCATCTGCCGTCCGCTTTCGCCTTGCGAGGCTCAAATGCTGGGCGCGGGGAAAAAGATAATATGAAAAAAGAAATCAGAATTTTTCCCCGCTTCTTAAACCTTCACAATGCAGTGTAGCTTTTATAGACACAAATCACCAAAGGCAAGTAGGCACATAACGAAAGCAAGGAGCGACGCCCGGAAACGCCCGCGCACGTAATAACAGCGGAAAAGTCTTTGATTTCTTTTATTCCTAATACCTTTTTTTGCGTTCGAGACCTGGAGCCCGGCTCGGCTGGGTGATTGGGCGGATTATAGGGCTATGCATATGACGTGCGCGATGGAGGACACAAAGCTATGCAGTTTGTCGAAATGGGGGTTCGGGGGTGTCCCCCGGCGCGCTTTGGTTACTTTGCCGCGTTGCAAAGTAACTGCCCCCGCGGCATGAGCGGTTGGGCTGTGCGCAGTTACGATGAGAAGAAGGCATATTGTAGGCACAGAGTATACCCTAACTGCAAAACTCGTAAGAATATTCCCACGCCACCTGTGAACACTATCTTATGTAAATTCTGTAACATAAGGAGCGTTCGTTATGGCAAAGAAAAACAGGTCCCATCCGCAAGGTAAAAAGCCGGGCGGCTATATCCCGGCGCCTGCCCCGCAGCCTGATGATTCTGACAGCGATATGGCGGGGGACCAGCTTGAACAGGCGCATCAAATAAGCGAAACAGGCTCCGTCACCCCGACTAAGGGTAAGTTTACCATACATTGCCTTACGATTATTGGCCAGGTGGAAGGCCACTACATCCTCTCGCCCAACAACAAAACAACAAAGTATGAACACGTTATCCCGCAGCTTGTTTCCATACAGGAGAACCCGGAGATTGAGGGGATGCTGGTCATCCTGAACACAGTCGGCGGTGATGTGGAGGCGGGGCTTGCAATCGCGGAGCTTATTTCCGGCATGAATAAACCGACGGTTTCGCTGGTGCTGGGCGGCGGCCATTCTATTGGCGTGCCTTTGGCGGTAAGCGCGGATATAAGCTTTATCGCGGCTTCGGCTACAATGACGCTGCATCCCGTGCGCATGAACGGCACGGTCCTGGGCGTGCCGCAGACCATGCATTATTTCGAGAAAATGCAGGAGCGCATCGTCGGTTTTGTTGAGGAAAACTCCAATATGTCGCCCAAACAGTTCCGCCAAATGATGATGAACACCGGGGAACTGGTGATGGATATGGGCACGGTGCTGACCGGGAAACAGGCGGTGGAAACCGGGCTGATCGACAGGGTAGGCGGCTTGTCTGAAGCAATCGAAAGCCTGTATGCGCTGATAGAGGAACGCGGCGAAAAAAGCGCCCCCGCGCAGTATACCATTGAGAATATTGGGGAAGTCGCGTCCCCGGTGCAGTATATGCGCCGCGGGCAAAACGCAAAACGCCCGCAGATACGCCGGGTAAGGCCGTACAGCAGAAAAAGCGGCGCGGTTGCGAAAGTGAATAATAAATAACAAAAAATCGCGGAAAATCTTGTAATTTTCCGAGATTTGTGTTAGTGTAATCATAAATCTTGAAAAAAAGGAGTGTGGATGTTCAAATGGGCAGAACAGTAAAACTTGCAGTACCGGCTATCCTGCTTATTGCGGTAATGGTTATCGTGCTGTCGCAGTTCACTGCCGCTTCGGGCGGCGGGGGGCAAAGCAGTATGTACGCGACATTCTGGTCCCTTGTGCCGCCGCTGGTGGCGATTGTGCTGGCGCTTATCACCAGGGAGGTTTACTCGTCCCTGTTTGTGGGCATTTTGGTTGGCGGGCTGTTTTATGCCGATTTCAGCCCCGCGCTTGCTTTAGAAGGCATCATTGGCATCCTTATAGACTGGAACGATGCCGCGATCATGCTGTTCCTTGTTGCACTTGGGATTTTGCTTGTGCTGATGAACAAAGCGGGCGGCTCAGGCGCGTATGCCCGCTGGGCGGTAAAGCGGATAAAAACTAAGCGCGGGGCGCAGTTCGCTACAATCGGGCTTGGGATACTGCTTTTCGTGGACGATTATTTCAATTGCCTTACCGTGGGCAATATCATGATGCCGCTTACCGACAGGCATAAAGTGTCCCGCGCAAAGCTCGCCTACATAGTAGACTGCACTGCGGCGCCGATTTGTATTATCGCACCGGTTTCAAGCTGGGCGGCGGCGGTTGCCGCCAATATCAGCGGGGAGGCGGGCCTAAATGGGTTTACGCTGTTTGTGCGGTCTATCCCGTATAATTTTTACGCGCTGCTTACAATCCTCATGATGGTTTATCTTACGGCGGTCAAATTTGATTTCGGGCCGATGGCCCGGCAGGAAAAGCTCGCGGAAAACAAAGGCGACCTGTTCGGCGGCCTTGGCGACGAATACGCCAGCGTTACAACAGAGGACAACAGGAAAGGCAAAGTGTACGACCTTGTCCTGCCTGTACTCGTGCTGATTGCTTCGTGCATTTTCGGGCTGCTCTACACCGGCGGGCTTTTTGAAGGCGGCGTAGGGATTTACGAGGCGTTCGGCGATTGCGATGCCCCTGTCGGGCTTGCGATGGGTTCGCTAATCGCGCTGATCTTCACATTCCTGCTGTATATCCCCCGCAAGGTAATCAGCTTCAAGCAGTTTACAGACAGCTTGCCGGAGGGCTTCAGGCGCATGGTCCCCGCGCTGCTGATACTCACCTTGGCGTGGACGCTTGCCGGGCTGTGCAGGGACGGGCTTGGGGCAAAGGGCTTTGTGGAAGGCACACTGGGGAGCAACCCGCAGTTCGGGATCCTTCTTCCCGCTATATTCTTCCTGATCGCAATGGGCGTGTCATTTTCCACCGGCACATCGTGGGGGACCTTTGCGATACTTATCCCCATAGTTGTAAGCATCTTCCCGGAATCGTCCGAGCTTATTTTGGTTGGCATCGCGGCGTGTTTGGCGGGCGCTGTCTTCGGCGACCATGTGTCCCCGATTTCGGACACCACGATAATGTCGGCAACAGGCGCGCAGTGCAACCTTATTTTACACGTCACCACGCAAATGCCGTATGCTTTGCTTGCAGCGGCGGTCAGCTTTGTCGGGTTTGTCTTAGCGGGCGTAATCCAAAGCGCGTGGGTTGTCCTGCCGATCTGCGCGGCGCTTCTGCTTGCGGTTTTGGTAGTGATAAAGCTTAAAACAGAAAAACCCAAGGCGTAGCAGGGAAAATGCTTATATGAAAATTCTGGTAATCGGCGGCGGCGGGCGGGAGCACGCCGTCGTCAAAAAGTTGCTTGAAAGCCCAAAGGTTACACAGCTATTCGCCGCGCCCGGCAACGGCGGGATCGGCAGGGACGCGGTATGCGCCGATATAAAAGCGGCGGATATCCCCGCGATGGTGGATTTCGCTGTGAAAAAAGCGATTGATTTTGCCGTAATCACCCCGGACGACCCGCTTGTGCTGGGGATGGCGGATGCTATGCGGGAGGCGGGCATCCGCTGTTTTGGCCCAAGCAAGGCCGCCGCGCAAATAGAGGGCAGTAAAATCTTTTCCAAAGCTTTGATGAAGCGGTACGGCATCCCGACGGCGGCGTATGAAAGCTTCGGCGATATAACGCAGGCGGTGAAGTATGCAGACGAGGCGGCGTACCCGCTCTGGATCAAAGCGGACGGACTTGCGTTGGGCAAGGGCGCGATATATGCGGGGGACGCAAGCATCGCGCGCGCTGTTTTAAACCGGCTTATGGTAGATAAAACGCTCGGGGAAAGCGGCAGCCGTGTGGTGATCGAAGAGCATATGTCCGGCTCGGAGGTGACTGTGCTTGCGTTTACGGACGGGCAAACAATCCGACCGATGCCATCCTCCATGGATCACAAGCGCGCGCTGGACGGCAACCGCGGGCCGAACACCGGGGGCATGGGCGCGATTGTGCCGAACCCGTTTTACACGCGGGAAACCGCCGAAAGATGCATGGAGGAAATCTTCCTCCCGACAATCCGCGCGATGAAAGCAGAGGGACGCCCATTTGCGGGATGCCTGTATTTCGGGATGATACTGACAGAAACAGGTCCTAAGGTAATCGAATACAACTGCCGCTTCGGCGACCCGGAAACCCAGGCGCTGCTACCGATGCTGGAGTCGGACCTGCTTGATATTATG
>WRLS01000168.1 GCA_009776345.1 Oscillospiraceae bacterium
CCCAGTACATATTTTATGCCCAGATATACAAGCGCCGCCACCGCGGACCAATACAGCAAATTTACAAGGAAACTCACACGCTTTTGCATCAGTGGCTGCATTTTTTATTCCTCTCCCCTTCCCTGCTGTGTCATCGTCATCAGCGGCTCCGCGATCCAGCCGTCATAAAAAATATCGAGCCTATGGAGCGCGCGCGTCATCTCAACATAGAGCAGGTGCATATCCGCGCGGCTGCTCTTGCGGTATGTACTGTCATGGGCGTCGCACAGGATTACGGCGTCGAACTCCAGCCCTTTTGAAAGATAGCCCGGCATCGCGCATATTCCGCCTTCATATATACGGTCGTTAGAATCTATCATATCAATATTTATGCCCTGTTTTTGCAGTTTTTCCGTTATATTGCGCAGGGTATCCGCTGTCTTTGCCAGAATGGCGATGGACTTGAAGCCCTCAGACAAATATAATTTTATAAGCCCCCCGATTATCTCAAGCATCTCCCCGGGTGAAGCGTCGTATGCCTCTACTTTTCTACCGTGGCGTATCACAGGCTCGGCGGGCGCATAACCCAATTGCCCCGAAACAAGGTTTGCCGCCTCCATAATTTCCACGGTCGTGCGGTAGCTTTTGCGCATATACCGCACCTCCGCGGGCTTATCAAAGCAGTGCCGCGCAACGCTGTCCCAGTCCGATACGCCCCGGTAGCTGTAGATCGCCTGTGTTAAATCGCCGACCGCAGTAAATGTGCAGCTGGGCATTATGCGCCCAAGCGCGAAGAAATCGAAGCCGCCGAAATCCTGCGCCTCGTCGATTACCGCGTGCCTGAACTCACCGAAGCGCCCATGCCCCATCACCCGCTCTTTTAAATAGAGCAATGCGGGAAGGTCGCCGCGGTCAAGCTTTCTCGACCTTAGCGCCGCAAGCGAAGTTTTTTTCAGCGCCACCGCTTCCGAGAAATTTTCGTCCAAAAACATTTCGCAGTTTTGCAAAAATATCCGATAGACAGACAGCAGCTTTGCATCCAGCTTATGAAAAAAAGATCGCAGGGATTTCGCACAGCCCCTGTCAAGCTCACGCCGGATGTATTCACGTCTGCGGTGAAGCGCGTCTAAATCGGCGCCGGGCTCGCGGTACAGCTCGCCGAAATGCTGTGAGAGCTTTATGTCAAACTCAATTTTACGGTTTTGCAGCCGCGTTTGCAAAAATATCACGCACTGCTCTGTCCTCGCCTTTACTGTACTGCCGGGGCCTTCCATCGCGCTGTCCCAGCACTCGGATACTTCATCCGCGGTGAGTACGGGGAAGCCGCGCAAATCAAAGCCGCCCTCGGGCTTGAGCGACTGCTCGTACCACGGCAGGAAGCGGTCGATGGCTTCTTTGTACGCCATTGAGGCTTTATAGCCCTCAACCGCGCCGATATGCCCGCCGCCCACAGCCTCCGTAAATGCTTCGATGCTGTCCCGTACCTCAAAATCCTCCCCGATGACTTCCCTTGCAAGCTCCGCGTAGGTGTATTGCGGCACGCTGTCCACATCCAGATCAGGCAGTATGGACGAAATATAGCTGATGAAAAAACGGTTGGGGCCGATTACCATAAACTGCCCGGGCTTTACGGTACTGCGGTAATTGTACACCAAATAAGCCACCCTATGCAGGGCGACCGTTGTCTTCCCGCTGCCCGCCACGCCCTGCACAATTAAGTTTATGTCCATCCGTTCACGGATTATACGGTTCTGTTCCGTTTGGATCGTGGCGATGATGTTTTTCAGGCGGCTGTCCGCGTTGACGCCTAAATACGGGCGGAGCAAATCGTCGTTGGACACGGTGTCCACATCGCCCCAGGATACAAGCTCGCCTTTTTCGATCTCGAACTGGCGCTTTAGCGTAAGCGCCCCCTCTACTTTGCCGCCGGGCGCGGCGTAGCTTACATCCCCGACGTTGCTGTCATAATACAGCGTTGCGATCGGGGCGCGCCAATCCAGCGTAACCTGCTTGTCCTGCGCGTCCACCGCGTCGATTTTTCCCAGGTAGTATTTTTCACCGCTGCCCGCGCCGTTTTCACGAAAGTCAATCCGCGCGAAATACGGCCTCTCAACGCCTTGCCTCAGGCGCACAATCCTGTTGTACGCGGCGGTGAGAAGCTCATTGAGCATGACTATCTCGGATTCGTTGGGGTAAAGCGACGGCAGAACCCGAAAATACTCCTGATGCTCATCCGCGATTTGCCCGTAACACCGCTGCGTCAGCGCAAGCTGCGCACGCTCCTCCTCAAAGACAGGGTCACTGCCCATCGCTGCCCTCCCGCTGTTTGGTTACGTTAAAAAAATATTTTACCACAGCGCGGAGCCGCTTGTCCAGCAAAATTTGTTTATTCTTGCACAAAAAAAGCTTGACTTATTATTTAAGGGTTGCTATAATTTTACTGTTGCGACCTGTTTTATTTCAAGATAATCCGGGCGCTCCTTGCCTTACCATTCAGGTAAGGCCATATGTCCATAAGGAGGTGCAAAAAAATGGCAAGCATTAAAAACAGCTACGAAACCATCATGGTGTTCAACGTCCAGCAGGGCGAGGAGAGCATCAAGGCCCTGTATGAACGCTTCAAGGCGCTTATCGCGGGTAACGGCGAAATCACCGAGGAAGAGGATTGGGGCAAACGCAGGCTGGCTTATCCCATCGAGGACGAGCTGGAGGGCTATTATTACCTCGTGCGGTTTACGGCGGACGCGGGCTTACCCGCTGAACTCGACCGCGTATACAAAATCACCGAAGGTGTTTTGCGTACACTGATTGTCCGCTACGACCCTGCAAGCACGGCTAAGAAGAAAACAGCCAACGCCCCCATCGCCGAAGCCCCCGCCGGGCCCCCCGAAGAAGGCACGGCAGAACCGGCGGCGGAAGTTTCGGATGAAGCCCCGGCACAAGCCGCAGAAGAAGCCCCTGATGAAGCTTTATCGGAAAACCCGCCGGCCGCTTCAGAAGAAGCCCCGGACGAAGCCCCCGCCGATACGTCAACTACTGCTGAATAAGGGATGGTGGCATTATGTACAGTAAGACAATCATCGTTGGCAGGCTGACCAGGGACCCCGAACTGCGCCAGACTACAGGCGGCGTTTCTGTGGTTTCGTTCAGCGTTGCGGTAAACCGTTCCTATACACCCAAGGGCGGCGAGCGCCAAACCGATTTCTATGAGGTTGTGGCATGGCGGCAAACCGCGGAATTCGTCTGCCGCTATTTCTCCAAAGGCTCCGCGATTTTGGCTGAAGGCAGCATGGAATCACGGACATATAAAGACAAAGAAGGCAATGACCGCCGCGTATGGGAGCTTATTGCAAGCAACGTCAGCTTTGTGGAAAGCAAAGCGTCCGCAAGCGCCAACCGGCAGGATTACGGCCTGCCCCCGGAGCCCCCTGCGTCCGTCGGCGCGATATCAGCGCCCGCCGCCTATACCAGCGGGACCGTGGAGGATTTTACGGAAATTGACGATGACGACGGCGACCTGCCGTTCTAAGCGGCGAATTTGCAAATGAAGGAGGTTTTAGTCTAATGGCTTACGATAGAAACGACCGCGACCGTGACCGCGACCGTCAAAACCGCGGCGGGCGCAAAGGCCGCAAGAAGGTTTGCTCCTTTTGCGTGGACAAGGTGGAGAGCATCGACTACAAAGATATCCCCCGCCTGAGAAGATATATCAGCGAGCGCGCGAAGATCATCCCGCGCAGGGTGACAGGGACCTGCGCCCGCCACCAGCGCCAGCTCACAGCCGCAATCAAACGCGCGCGGCATATAGCCTTCCTGCCATATGTCAGCGATTGACAAAGCCGCATTCTCAACCGCCCCGATTTTTATCGGGGCGTTTTTGCTTAAGCACGAGTTTCGCATTTGCCCTATAATGTGAAATGGAAAAGCACAAATCTACAAAAGCAAGTAGGCACAAACCAAAAGTAAAGAACGACACCGGAAGCGCCCGCGCACGTAATTACAGCGGAAAAAGTCTTTGATTTCTTTTATTCCTAATACCTTTTTTTCGCCAGCTGAGCTACGCTCAGCTTACGAGACCCTGGAGCTCGGCTCGGCTGAGCGATTGGGCGGATTATAGAACTATGCTTTTGACGTGCGCGATGAAAGGCACGAAGCTATGCGACTTGTCGGAGTGGGGGTCCGGGGTCTCCCCGGTGTGTTTTGTTTCTTTTGCACAAGCAAAA
>WRLS01000169.1 GCA_009776345.1 Oscillospiraceae bacterium
CGATGAAAGGTACGAAGCCATGCGATTTGTCGGAATGGGGGTCCGGGGTCTCCCCAGCGCGTTTGCTTCTTTGCGCGGGCAAAGAAGAGCCTCCGCGGCTTGAGCGGTGAAAAACAACCAAATATGAAATCACATTATAAAACTCCCCCTGTCACTTCGTGACATCCCCCTCAAGAGGGGGACTTTGCCTCCCTCTCTGAGGGAGGCAAAGTCCGCAGACGCCGGAGGGAGTGACGGGCGGCAGATTGCCGCCCCTACGGCGCTGCGCGCAAAACGCAGGCAGTTGAAAAATTTCCGGGTTTGCGGTATACTGTAAGCAGCCTGATTATATTTTGACATACTATGGGGGGAAGCGCGTTGAATACAGTCTTCACAAAAGAGCAAATAAAAGATATGGTGATCCTGCGTCTGTCACAGGGGCTGGATGTTGAAAATACCATGGATACCACAAATATGGCGTATTACAAGGCTGCCGCTTTGGTTGCGCGGGATATCGCGACGGATAAGCGCCGCCGCTTTTTGGCGCATAAGGTAAGCACGGGCAAAAAGCAGGTGTATTATCTCAGTATGGAATTTTTGCTGGGGCGGCATTTGCGCAATAATTTGCATAACCTTGGCATAGATGGGCTTATGCGCGAGGTTATGGCGGATTTTGACGTGAACCTGGACGACCTTTATGAATGTGAGCCGGACGCGGGGCTTGGCAACGGCGGGCTTGGGCGGCTGGCGGCCTGTTATATGGATTCCCTCGCGCATGAAAATTACCTTGCTACGGGCTATTGTATCTTGTATGAATACGGGATTTTCAAGCAGAGGATCGTGGACGGCTGGCAGTCCGAGGTGCCCGACCAGTGGATGATGGGCGGCGATGTCTGGCTGATCCCGAACCAGAGCCATTCGGTGGAGGTGCGCTTTGGCGGCGAGGTTACGGAAAGCTGGGACCACGGCTATCACAGCGTGGATTATCGGGGCTACCAGTCTGTAATCGGGATACCGTATGATATAAACATAACCAGCTACAACAGCCCGGGGGTAAGCCTTGTGCGTGCCTGGCGCGCGAAGACGCCCACGGGCATGGATATGAACCTGTTTAACGCGGGGAACTACGCCGGGGCGTTCCAGCAGGCGACAATCGGCGAGGCGATAAGCGCGGTGCTGTACCCGAACGACAACCACGCGGAGGGCAAGATGCTGCGCCTGCGCCAGCAGTATTTTTTGTGCGCGGCGTCGATTGCGGATATAAGCCGCCGCCACCTTGCCGTGTATGAAACGCTTGTAAACTTTGCGGAAAAAAACGCGATACACATCAACGACACGCACCCGACGCTCGCCATACCGGAATTTATGCGCCTGATGCTGGACGACTGCGGCTACAGCTGGGATGTTTCCTGGGCGATTGTGACAAGCACCTTCGCCTACACAAACCATACTGTTATGAGCGAGGCGCTGGAGTGCTGGGACGAAAATATGCTGAAAACCCTGGTGCCTAGGATATACTCGATAATCTGCGAGATAAACCGCCGCCACTGCGCCGAGATGTTCGAGCGCTGCTACGCGAACCAGAGCGCGGTAAGCAGGATGTCGATCGTCCTGGAAAGGCAGGTGCGCATGGCGAATTTGGCGGTGGTCGGCTCGCATATGGTAAACGGCGTGTCCGCGCTCCACTCCAAAATAGTCAAGGATTCTGTCTTCCCCGATTTTTATATGGCGAACCCGGAAAAATTTACGAATGTGACAAACGGCATCGCAAGCCGCCGCTGGCTGCTTCAAGGCAACCCGAACCTGACCGCGCTTATAGAAAAAACAATCGGCCCCGGCTTCAAGGACAGCATGAGCAAGCTTTCTAAATTCGGCGATTTCGCGGGCGATACCGCGCTGCTTGACGAGCTTGCCGAGGTCAAGCTGAAAAACAAGCAGTACCTAAGCAACCATCTGCGCCGCAGGACAGGGCAGAAGCTGGACCCCGGGTTTATCTTTGACGTGCAGGTAAAGCGGCTTCACGAATACAAGCGCCAGCAGATGAACGCGCTGGACATAATCGCAACCTGCCAATATATAAAAAATAACCCGAATGCCGATATCGCGCCCAGGGCGTATATCTTCGGCGCGAAGGCCGCCCCGGGCTATTATATGGCAAAGCAGATCATCCGCCTGATATGCGCGCTCTCTAAATTTATCGAAAGCGACCCCGTGCTGCGCGAAAAAGTGCAGGTGGCCTTTCTGGAGGAATACAATGTCACAATGTCTGAGATTTTGATGCCCGCGTCCGAGGTGTCGGAGCAGATATCGCTTGCCGGGACAGAGGCGTCCGGCACCGGCAACATGAAGCTTATGCTGGGCGGGGCGGTCACGCTGGGCACGCTGGACGGCGCGAATGTCGAGATTAAAGAGGTTGTTGGGGACGAGAATATCTATATCTTCGGCATGGATGCCGCCCAAGTAAGCGAGCTTCGCGGCCGGGGCTACTATCCAAGGCATTATTACGAGCGCAGTGACATAATCCGCCAAGCCGTCGAAGGCCTGATGGACGGTTTTGTCGGCGGCCAGACCTTCGAGGATATCTACCAGGCTACGTTGTATAAGGACACATACATGGCGCTGGCGGACTTCGCGGATTACCGGCAGGCAAGGGAAGGGCTTTTCGCGCTGTATGCAGACAAGCACGAGTGGAACAAAAAATCGCTGATCAATATCGCGGAAAGCGGGTTTTTCTGCGCCGACCGCTCTGTCGCGGAATACGCCGACCATATTTGGGATTTGGATTTGTAGGGAAAGGGGTGACTTACAATGTCGGCAAGAGAGCAGCTGATAAGCAGTATAAATTTGCTCCCTGAACACGCGGTACAGGCTATCAATACAATAGTGCAGGAAATTGTAATGACAAACGAAAAAAAAGGTACTGCCGATTTGCCGTATAAGCGCGGATGTATGAAAGGTAAGATGTGGATGTCAGAGGATTTTGACGAACCGCTCGATGATTTTGAGGAGTATATGTGATGAAATACTTGCTTGATACCCACGCTTTTTTATGGTATTTTGAGGATTCTCACAACCTGAGTAAAGCAGCCATTGAAATTATCGAGGATACTGATGCTCAAAAGTACGTAAGCATAGCCTCTCTTTGGGAGTTTGCCATCAAATACAGCAGTAGGAAAATACGGTTTGACGGAGGGCTTGAAGCCCTGTGGGAAATGATTTTAAAAAATGGGTTTGAAATTCTGCCGATTACGCAGTCATACCTGCTTAAAATTATTACCGAATTGCCTTTTATCCATAAAGACCCGTTTGACAGGGTAATCATTGCAACCGCGCAAACAGAAAAAATTGGGATCGTGACAACAGATGAAAATATTAAAAAATATGATGTTGAATGTATTTGGTAGCTGTAATATTAACAATAAAGGCAGTTGAAAAACCATGACAACAACCCTTGAAGAACTACGTTGCCGTGCCCAAAGCTGCACAGCCTGCGCTTTGTCCGAAACCCGCACGAAGGTGGTTTTCGGCGCGGGCAACCCCGCGGCGAAGGTCATGCTGATCGGCGAGGCCCCCGGCGCAAACGAGGACCTCAGAGGCGAGCCTTTTGTGGGGCGGGCGGGGGTTTTGCTGGACAAAATGCTGCTTGCCGCAGGGTTTTCGCGCAGTGAAAACATCTACATCGCCAACATGATAAAATGCCGCCCGCCCGAAAACCGCGACCCTACGCCTGACGAAACGGCGGCTTGCGGCAGTTTCCTGCGCGGGCAGATCGCGGCGGTCGCGCCGAAAATTATTGTGTGCCTGGGGCGGATAGCGGCACAGGCAATGATAAGCCCGGATTTTCGCGTAACCAAGGAGCATGGCGTTTTCCGGGAAAAGGGCGGCATCCTCTACATGGGGACCTTTCATCCGGCATTGCTTTTGCGCTCCCCTTCGTACAAGCCCGACGCCTTCGCCGACCTTTTGGCGGTGAGGCAACGCGTGGCGTCGCAGGATTGAGGATTTAGGTTCACGAGTTTCGCGCTTGCCGGGGAATGTGAAATGTAAATCAAGTTTAGGGGTACATGCCCCCTTCGCGCACGAAGGGGGTGGCACGAAGTGCCGGGGGTTGTCCTTTGGCGGAGCTTTGCGGG
>WRLS01000170.1 GCA_009776345.1 Oscillospiraceae bacterium
ACTTCCATCACCGTAAAAAGCGCGACAAGCGGCGTGTCGGCGGTCTGCAATGTTCGGGTTATGCCCTCCCAGGGGGAGGAAAGCACCGGCGCGGGGCTAACCTTTCTGGCGCTGCTGCTCATGCTGATCAGCCTCGCCGTTACGCCGTTTATCGGCATAGGGCTTGCCGCTACTTCAGTGCTGTGCCTGTTTTTTGGCCCATACAAAAAACAGCGGCGGTTTTCTGTGTTTATGATCATTATTTTGCTGGGCTGCGCGGGTTCGCTTATAAAGGCGGCGGCAATGCTTTTGGGATTGTAAGGGGGAAATTATGCCGGATTATGATGATTCCCTTGTTGTTACGCCCGAATATATGCTTGAAATTAGAATCGGCTTGGTCGGAACGTCGATATATTCGCGCCGCATAAAAGACGTTGTACAGCGCTTCCCTGTCCGCGAGGGGCTTATCGAAATCGCGGGCGGGGAGTATCCCCTTGACAGATACAACAGTCTAATCATCCATGATATTGCCGATGATTATTCGCAGGTCACATTAACCTTTGACGGTGAGAATATAAAGCTGCCGCCCTATAAACATGCCACCGTCACGCGGATATTTGAGGAAAAAGAACTCCAATACCTAAAGCCGCACGTTAATATTTCCAGCAGGAACAAGCGGTGGTTTGGCGATTATATCCATCCCCCCGCCCCGCAGCTTGAAAAGATCGTGGCCAAATTTCTGATCCTCCGCGTGTTTGAGGACCGATACCGGGAAGCTTATTTTTATCTTATGAGGGCGCGGGCAGGGGATGCCGAGGCGCAGGTTATCATCTCAAAGCTGCTTTACAGGGGCGACGGTATCCGCAAATCCCGCAAGGAGGCCCGAGAGTGGCTCGAAAAAGCAAAATGCGTATATGATGAGGATGAGATTAGAGATGCAGGCTGGTGGGTATAATAGCGGGTAATTGCGTTTAGACATTTATAGCCATTCCGCCCGAAATTTACGGAGTTAAAATTTCGGATGCGGAAGTGCATAAGAGTATTTCTCGCATGTAATGCGAGAAAACAGCACCGCACAGCGGGGCGTGTTCCAGTTTAAATTGAAAATATAAACTGGAACTGCTATAAATAAAAGGGAGGGAACTATCATGCCAAACCATGACCCATATAACGATTACGATGATATGGACCTTGAACCTGACGACGACATTCAGGAGGAAGAACGCGAATGGTTAGGGGCGCAGGACACAGCCGAGGCGGCTGACTACACCGATGCCTCTGACACCGATGAGGCGGCAGAGGAAGAAGAATACCTTGACAGCATAGATGAAACCGACGGTGCCTGGGACGCCATCGAGGGCGATGAAGCCGACAAAGCCGACAAAGCCGAGGAAGAAGAATACGAACAAGACCTCAAGGAATATGAGGAACAGATCTGGGCGCACGAACAGCATATGGAAAACGAAATGCGCGAACAAGAGAAAGAGAAAGAGAGACAAGAATCCGATTCCGATAGATACGGCGGATAAAAAAGGAGATGCTTACAAATGACCATCAACCCGCCCGACGTCATATCCTGCCCGTCCTGTAAAACCGAGCAGCTTCGCTGTTCGCTTGGAAGCTATAATACATTTGACGCGCTGTATTATTCCGACGGGACTATGCTATCATCCATGTATACCCGCTATCCGTATTTTGTAAAATGCCCCAAATGCAATGTGTTCTTCAAGATAGATTCAAGCGTCATAACAGGCAGGACCGATTTTGACGACACGCGCCCCCATGTAGATTTTTTGAGCGTTGAGGAAGGGCTTTCGGCAATCCGCGGCGGCCTTTTCGGCGGTGCGGCCGAGGGCAGCGCGCAGTGGGAAAACGAAATGACCGGCCTGCGAATAGAATTATGGTGGGCGTTTAACGAGCGCCTGCGCAAATCAAATGGCGGCGATTTGTGGAAAAGTGAGGCGGAAAAATCCGATTACATAAACAATTGCCGCGAGCTTTTGCGGCTGACGGAAAACGCTGCGGACGACGAAGGGCTTTTGCGCCGCGCTGAGCTTCTGCGCAACATCGGGGAGTTTGACGCGTGCAGGGAAACCCTTGCGCACATAAAAGATACCGTGGAATACGGCGCGTATATTGGCACAATAAAAAAAGCCTGTGACGCGGGCAATACCGTCACGGTTATGGTTTGTTAGGGGGGAAGATTATGAAAAAAGCAGAGCTGGAAAGCGTAATAAAACGAATCCGCGAGGATTATAGAGAGGAATGCACAGTAGGCGAGGGGATAAAAACCGATGAACTGGCGGCTATATCCGCGCGGCTTGGGGAAGCTTTTGGGTTTGCGCCGGACGCCGAGCTGTTGGAGTTTCTGTCGCTTGCAAACGGCTTTACGCTTGGCGCGCTGAAAATCTACAGCGCTCAGGAGCTAATAGCCGCAAACAGCGCCCGCCCGGAGGATGAATTTCATATCTATATCGGCGAGCTGGGCAGCTTTATCTGCACCTATGAGCCGCACCCGGCAGACTACTACGCCCTCTATGAGGACAAAACGCCGGAAACCGTGATTCTAGGCGGTTATCTCCACCAGATTTTGGACTGTTTGGCAGATTTATATTTATGCATGACGTCGCCCTATTTTCGCGTTAAGCCCAGGCCCTACGAGGACGTATATCCATTTTCCGGCGGGCTGGCGGCTGTTAAGTATAAGGGCAAGTGGGGGTGTGTTGATAAAGACGGCAAGATGGCGATTCCCGCCATATACGACAGCGCCGACAGCTTCAGCCGGCGTGACGCCGGACCCGCAAGCGCGGCGGGCGAGGAGGTAACTGCGCTTGATTACGACGAATTAGAACGCTTCGACGGTGGTTTTGCCGAAGCCTGTCTTGACGGCAAATGGGGGCTGGTTGACAAAACCGGGAAAGCCGTTATCCCCATAATTTATGAAGACATCATCCAGCATGACGGCTTGGTGGCTTTCAGGCAGGACGGTAAGTGGGGTCTTATGGATACCGCCGGAAAAGTTCTCGCCGCGCCGCGTTACAGCCGAGCTTATATCTATGACAAAAACACAGTCTGGGTGCGCGAAGGCGAAAAATGCGGCGTCATATCCCCGGATGGCAGGGAAATTATCCCCGTCATATATGACGATTTGCATATCGAAGGCACGCTTATGGGGGCCTGTCTTGATGGGAAATACGGCTATATTGACCGTACCGGGAATGTCGCAATCCCCTTTATCTACGATGAAGCGGATGAGTTTGCGGACGGCCGCGCTATGGTCGGTCTTGACGGAAAATGCGGTATGATAGACACAGACGGCAAGCTCATCGTCCCCTTTGAGTACAGCGACATAAATTACGACACCGACGAAAATTCAGGCGGGCTGATGTTCGGCTACAAGGGCTTTGGCAAAGGCAAAAAAATGTTCCTGCTTGACAAAAACGGGAAAACGCTGCTGTCGATAATCCCGGACAGGCAGAACACTTTTTCTGAGGGCATGGCGTGGGTATCACTATGCGGCGGAAAGCTTTGGGGGGCTGTAGGGTATGCGTAAAAAATATGAACTGTATGAAATCAAAAAATACTACAACGAGTATCAGCAGGGGCGCGGGCTGGGCGTGTATTCCGGCCGCGAGGAGGCTGTCGCGGCAATCCCGTATATCATACCGGGAAATCCGAGAAGCCGGGAAATCAGCGCCCGCGAAATGCCGGACAGTTTAAACTTTGCGCCTGACGTGGTTTATCATATCGTTTGCGAGGGCGGCGCGGAGGGCTATTGGGGCATTGTAGAAACTGAAATCCCCGATCGGGATACAGACGCGGTCAAAGCGCATCTGGAGCATAACCCATGGCTTGCACAGCCGTATCAAAACTTTGTGCGGCTGGAACGCGAATGCTGCGGCATGACTATATCCCCGGGGCTTGACGATACCGCGCTGTATTACCTCGCGCAAAATTTGCGGGGAGCGTTTAGTATTGCGGGCGTCCCTGAGGACTACTTTGCCTTTCTCAAGCTTGTAGGCGGGTTTGCGTATTACGGCAGGTTCGAGCTGTACGCGGATAACCTCATCACAAAAAACCGCACCTACAACCCGGAAGCCGTGCGTGGGGCGGTCTTTGAGCCGGAG